>NZ_JBAHWD010000070.1:0-14322 GCF_037044575.1 Nonomuraea sp. LPB2021202275-12-8
AACTGCGCGGGAAGATCGCCACCAAGCCCGGCCTGAACCGCTACCTGCGCACGACACCGGCCGGCAAGCTCCGCATCGACACCACGAAGGTCAAGGCCGAGGAGAACCTGGACGGCAAGTACCTACTGCGCTGCAGCGACCCGCACCTGCCCGCCGAGGACATCGCCCTGGGCTACAAGCAACTGCTGGAGGTCGAACGCGGCTGGCGCGACATGAAACAGATCATCGACCTGCGGCCGGTCTATCACCGGCTCGAAGAACGCATCCGCGCCCATGTCATCCTCTGCTGGCTGGCGCTGCTGCTCATCCGGATCATCGAGACCACCACCAGCAGCACCTGGCCCACCTGCCGCCGCGAACTCAATCGGCTCCATCTAGGCACCTTCACCGGCCCCGCAGGCCTGTTCCGGCAGGTCACCGCCCTGACCAAGCCCCAGCAAGACCTGCTCGCCAAGCTCGCCGTCCCCGCCCCCAAGCAAGTCATCGACCTGAAACCCACATCACGCTGACCAGCCCGAACACCACCGCCTAGAGAAACGCCCTCCAGGCGACCACACCCATGTCAGCCCAGCTCACACCCCAAATTCGGACATCCAGACCGCTGAATTACGCGGAACGCGGGACAAGAATCCAGAATTCCACCTCCACTCAACCCGGGGCACACCAAGGTCTCCATCAAAGCCGGGGCGGTTCAGTTCGCCGGGGCGCTTCAGCCGGACTGCTCGCGCAACTCCGTAGTCGCCGAGCGATAGGCCCGGGCTACGCCGGTGAGGATGCCCAGCATCAACGGCACCTGCTCCGGCGTGTATTCCCCGCGAATCTCTCCCAGGTGCCGCTCGGATGTGATGCGGGTGGCGTGGTACTCGGCCATGCCACCTTCGACCAGCTCCACGGTGACCATGCGCCGGTCACGCTCGCCGCGTACCCGCCGTACATAACCGGCCTTCTCCAGACGGTCGATGAGCCGGGTCGCGGAGGCGGACGGCAGGCCCAGCTCCTCGGAGATGACCCCCACGGGGAGCGGGCCGCGCATCTCCAGCAGGATGAGGGCGGCCACGTCCACATGATGCACGCCGAGCCGGTCGGCGATCGCCTCGATGTGCAGCATGACCGCGATCAGGAACTCGCGGAAAACGTCCTCTTCTGGGTGCTTGCCGGTCACTCGACTTAATGTACTCCACATCGATGTATCTTTGTATCGAAGATACTTCGATTTGGAGAGAATATGGACGTTCTTGTCATCGGCGCCGGCGTGGGTGGCCTGGCTGTCGCGCGGGGCCTGCTGGCCGCCGGGCACCAGGTGCGGATCTTTGAGCAGGCGCCGGTCATGCGGACGGGCGGCGCGGGACTGAGCATCTTCAGCAACGGCGCCGCCGTGCTGCATGATCTTGGTGTCAGCCTTGACGGCGTCGGCGGCCGGTTCGACCGGATCGACGCGCTGACGGCGGACGGCCGGATACGGCTCAGCTCCGACATGACCCATGCCGCCACGCGTTACGGCTTCCCGAACAAGTCGATCTCGCGCCGCGTCCTGCTGGAACGGCTGTCCGAGGGGCTGCCCGGTGACCTGATCACGTACGGCGCGAGCTGCCGGAGCGTGACCCAGGACGGCGACCGGGTCACGGCGGCCTTCGACGACGGCTCGACGAGCACAGGGGACCTGCTCATCGGAGCCGACGGCCACCACTCGGTCGTCCGGCGCGAGCTGTGGGGCGACGTCCCCCTCCGGACGGCCGGCTTCGGCACCTGGCAGGCCCTGAGCCGGATCGACATCGACCTCACCCGCACCCACCTCCACTTCATGATCACCGGGAGGGAGGGGGCGTGCGGGCTCATCCCCGCCGGGGACGGCAAGCTTCAGTGGTGGTTCGACGTGCGGTGGTCTCCCGCGGAGCCGCGCCCCGCCGCCCCGCTGGCCGAGCTGAGGCGCCGCTTCGGCCACTGGGCGTCACCCGTTCCCGAGGTGCTCGGCCAGGCGTCCGAGAGCGATCTCGACTTCTTCGGCCACTACTGGCAGAAGGTGCGCCCGGTGTGGGGCAAGGGCCGGGTCACCCTGCTCGGAGACGCTGCCCATCTCATGCCGCCCACCCTCGGGCAGGGCGCCAACCAGACGCTGGAGGACGTGTGGGTGCTCGGGCGTGAGCTCGCCAAGGGCGGCGATCCGGCGGAACGGCTCCGTGCCTACGAGAAGGCCCGCTACCCGCACGTCAACCTGGTCTCCCGGATGGCCAGGCGCAACCCCGCCAACATTCGAATCCCCCCGGTGATCGGCCGGATGTTCGCCGAGACGTCCCACAGCGGGCTGCTCGCCCGCTTCAGCAACCGCCTCACCGCCCTGTCCCACTGAGAACGGGCGGAGGTTTGGCCGATCAGGACGTGTCGTAGCCCAGACGCGAGCCGGCCGCGCAGGGGCCGGCAGTCGACGGCCCCAGCGCGATCCCGGTCATCGCCGTCACCACGGTAACGACGTTCAGCAGCACCAGTCGGCGGTGCCGTAGTCGTCCGGACCATGCCCGAGCAGCGCCGCGGTGACCCAAATGAGCCTGACCACCAGATAGAGCGACAGGCTGAATGCCGGGTTCGCCGCTGTCACCGTGGTGCTGTTCGTGGCGATCGCGCTGGGCACCGGCGTGGGATCCCCCTGGCAGCCGTGGCCGGGCGCGATCCCGGTGGCGCTGGTTCTCGGCGGCCTGCTGTTCCTGCGGCGCCGCCGGCCGATGACGGTGCTGCTGCTGTCGATCGCCGTGGTGTTCGCCTACCACCTTGGCGCGTGGTCCCCGGCCGGGTGGATCTGGCCGCTGTCGGTCGCCTACGTCACCGCCGCCGCCACCCCGCACGTCCGCTGGGTCGCCGGCATCGGCGCCGCCCAGCTCGCCTACTCCGCCGTCGACGCCTGGTGGATTGTCGAGCGGAACCTGGCGCGCTATCTGATCCACACCATCGGCGAGGCGCTGCTGCTGGCTCTGCTCATCACCGGCGGTATCGCCTACGCCGCCACCCGCCGCTGGCGCGCCCGCCAGCCCGAGCGGCCCCTGACATGGGTGAGCAACCAACGCGCCATCAGCCGCCAAGTAGGCGCAGACCTGGGAAATCAGCCGCCAGTCTCCAGCTCGGCTTGCGCTGCTGGCTGTTCGACGACAGGGCGGCCCGTGGCGAGTTCGGGCACGTACTTGTAGATCGTGGAGCGGCTGACGTTCAGCAACCGTGCGATCGAGGACACGGTGGCATCGGGCTGGGTGAGCAAGGCGCGGGCGTGCCGGACCTGCTCGGGGGTCATCGCGGGCGGGCGGCCGAGTCGCACGCCGCGAGCCTTGGCGGCGGCCAAACCCTCGTGGGTGCCCTCCACGATCAGCTCGCGGATGAACTCAGCGAGGGCGGCGAAGACGTGGAAGACGAGACGGCCGCCGGGGGTAGTGGTGTCGAGGGCTTCCTTCAGGGACCGGAAGCCGACGCCGCGGCGACGCAGATCGGCGACGATCGTGATGAGGTCGGCCAGAGAGCGGGCGAGCCGGTCGAGCGAGGGGACGACGAGGGTGTCGCCGGGCCGTAGGTAGTCCAGGGCCTTGGTGAGCTCTTCGCGGTCGGTGTTCTTGCCGCTCAGCTACTTTGCCTGGGTCGTGCACGGCGCGTGAAGGGCGCCACCGCTCCAGTTCGTGTGACAGCGCCCGGTTCAGGCCGGTGATGGCCAGCGTCCGGGTGAGGAGGAGGCCGCCTGCGTGGGACAGGAGACCGTTTGCGTCAGCGGACAGGCTGATCTTGCGGTTGGACGCGATAGTCTGCACGTGAAAAGTGCCTCTTGCTCTGGCGCGGACAGGACCTTCGACAAGCCCTATCCTCCCAGCTCAAAGGCACTTTTCTCATGTAAACGATCAGTTCGGCTCAAATTCCCCGTGAAAGCCCGAGGTTAGCGGTGATCATTGACATCTCTACCGTTGTCCATGCCTGTGGGTTTTGTCTGATGACCAGGTCAGGGCGTACACGGCGTTCGAGGAGCTGCCGTCGTTGTCGATCTGGAGAAGGACGAGAAGTGGTCGGCCCGGCGCTCGCAGCGTCGGTGCAAGCGTCGGCAGCCGGCCAGCCAGGAGATGGTGCGCTCCACCGCCCAGCGGTGACGTCCCAGGCGCTGGGTGGACTCGGTCCCGCCGCGGGCGATACGCGGGACGATGCCCCGGCCGCGTAGGAAAACTCGCAGGTGAGGATAGTCATAGCCCTTATCGCCGTGGAGCTTGGCGGGTTGGCGCCGTCGTGGCCCGCGGCGGGAGCGAATGGGCGGGATGTTGCGCATCAGTGGGTTCCAGCGCCAGGCTGTCGTGGAGGTTGGCGACGCTGATCGCGCCAGTGATTTCGGCGCGGCGCACTCCGGTGCCGAACAGCAGGTAGATGATGGCGCGGTCGCGCAGCGGGCGGGCGTGGGCGTGCCCCCGGGGTGAGGAAGTGCCGCGGTGACGGCGGCCCTTGAGCTCGTGGAAGGTCTCGATGCGGTCCACGATGTTCTTGACGGTGCGCACCTGGGCGGCGGCCAGCGCTCGTGGCTGCGGGGCGGGCAGGGGCAGCGGCACGACCTTCTTGGTCGGGTCACCGTGGCGCAGCAGCCCTTCGGGGGCGTGCGGTGATCCAGGTGAACAGCGCCGACAGGTGGGTCAGGTGGTTGTTGACGGTCGCCGGTGCCATCGGTGAGGGAGTGCCGTCGCGGCGCGGTTGCTGGCGTCGGCCAGGTGGTCGCGCCAAGCGCTCACTTCTCTCGGAGTGACGGCCGAGAGCCCATCATGGCCGAGACCGTCCGCGATCCAGGTGCCAAGTTACTTCACGGGAGGGCTGTTCCTGAAGAGAACTGGAGTCCGAACGTCGCCGTCCGGTGAACCACCCAAACAGACGGCGGCAGGCGCGAAGGCTTAACGGTCGGGCGCATCGGAACGAGAGCGTACGCCAGGCGCTCCGTGCAAGACGACTCGACGCCTCGACGGCACGGCACGAGCGACACCATCGACGCCGAGACCGCCCGAGCCGTGCCACATCAAAATCTGCTGGCGGTATATAAGCGCTTTTTGGCCGTCAACCGCATTTTCTGACTCAGAGATGAGATATAAGGTAAAGCTGGACTGACGATCAATGGCTAGCCAATCCTGGAGGATTGCATGCGCAAGCCTTTCGTTTCCGCTCTGCTCGCCGCGGCCATCTCGTTCGGCATGGTAGGCGCCTCGGCCACTCCTGCTGCAGCAATCAACACAGTCGACTGCTATGGTTCTATGCCTTGGTACGAATTCGCAGTTGTCATGGGCGTCGACAATTGGCATTGCTTCGCCAATGCAGGCACTGTCGACGTTCATATCGGGTGGGTCAGCAGCCTCCGCGCCGGAAACAACGTGGTTCTGTACGATTTTACCGATCGTGGCGGCCGCGGCGCCATCACCCTGCAGAGGGGTGAAAGTTACAGATTTCCTGATGCTGCAGACGTCACAGTCACGAGAATCAAGATTTATTGAGGGCGGCGCGCCATAACCTCTCACGCCTTCTCTGCGGTTCCGCATCTCGCCGGCCGACCCAAAGGCACTCTAACTGCACAGCCCACGGATGCCTTTGGATGGACACTCTGCCCCGAAGTCCTGCTGCAGGCCAGAGGAGGCTCTTCCAGATCGAGATATAGACCGTAGGTGCCTTCGGAGCAATAAATCCGTACGACAACATTTAAGGACAAGTATGCGTAAAGCGCTCACCTCCGTCCTGTTCGCCACGGCTATCTCATGCGGCATAGTGGGCGTCACGGCCACTCCTGCCGCAGCGATCAACAAGGTCGACTGCACAAGTAGTGCATTTGTGAAGATCTGGAACCAGACCGGCTCGGAGCGGACGCACCACTGCTTTGCTAACGCGGGAGCAATCGATGTTTATATCACAAGAGTCTACGGCATCTGGTCCGGAGCTCAGGTCATAAATATCACATACACCGATGCAAGTGGTGGCAGGGGAGAAATCACGATACCGAGATGGTCGCACAGAGAGTATGTAGGTAACGAAATAACGATCAATAGGATAACAATCCACTGAGAGTCGTCACCTGGAGCTTTCGGTGGCGTCGGGTTTCCGTCTTGTCGACTCCCAGGCGAGCGACTTGTATCCATGATCCGCAGCAGAGAGCTGTTTGGATGCGGCTGATTCGTTTCGTCGCACGACCATTAGGCATCGTCAAAACGTAGACGCAAGGAGAGAGCGAGATGAATCTCATCCGAAGATAGGCATCAGCGAACGCTTTTCATCCTCACGCCGCTTGCGCAACTCGGTGGTTCTGCAGGACGGCGATGGCCTTGCACAGGTGGCCGGCGCAGCAACCCGGCCGAGGCGTAATCAAGCTCACCGACCGCCCGCGCCACCACGAAGTTCTCGTGCAGACCGATCGACACGCTGAAGTGCTCGCCCGAACCACTGCCTTCTGCCATGTGGATCATCCTCTTGCCCCCATAGAGCACGAGCAACCGAAAGACAACCGCAACGACGTGGTCAGGGACGACGATCAAGCGCCGCTGTCCGCGGCGGGTGCGGGCAGCGGCGAACCTAGGGCGGTGAGACGCCTGACGATCCACCCCGGCGGCGCGCACGACGATGGGCGCCTGCGCCGAGCCACACCTGTGCTGGGGGTCGATTGCCGCCGGTCGATTTGGAGCCTCAGCCCAGGCGCGCCGTGACGACAACGGGGTGGGGCGGGAGCGCTTGGCCCAGCTGATCGGCGCTGCACAGGGCCGCTGGCCCCGGGGTGGCGGGGGTGAAGGACAAGACGCTGCGGTAGGCGAAGAAGGTCCGCTCGATCGCGATCCCGTCCAGCTGCCGGACGGTGTTCTGATCGACGCTGGAGACCCTGATGCAGCCCACGCGCACCGGCGCAACCCTTCCACGCCTCGGAATGTCAGGTTGAACTCTAAGAACCGAGCAGACAGACGTCAATAAACTGGGAAATGGACCCTATCTTGATGCCTTTCACCTGCGGTCCCAGGTGTGGTGTTGGGGTACGCCCCAAGTGGACACGCTGGCCAGGTTTAGCTCACAGGTGTGATCAGGCTGAACCTGCTGGCGGCAGCCACCAAGATCAACTCATTGGCGGTTTGACGCTTATCTTGCAACTGACCTCCGACTCCTTCGACCGGTGGACGGGACCGTGGTCGGCCGGCCCGATCATCATGGGCAGGCGTCTTCCCGGCGTCCAATAGCCTGCGGAGCTGAGCCCCAGAAGGAATCCTTATGCACACGGGCGCAGTTCACCGACCGCGCGCGCGAGGGGCGACGGAACCCCCGTCCGGGCCGCTCGCAGGAGGTGCGGCAGCCGGGCCGACATGCATCAATCCGCCTAATCGCACGGCTTTCTGACGGGCCTTCACCGTTGATTCGCGTCCTGCTCGGTGACGACCATCCCGGCTGCCAGCGCTCGGGCGGCATCGGCGAAGTAGTCCTCGTCGGCTCCTGGTGCGAGGCCCAGGAGGACGCCCTGACTGAGGCCTACGAACAGCGCGTTGAGGGCGATGGTGAGCCGATGGGACTGCTGGGACGTCACTGACTCCCGCCCGTGCCGCCTTCCGGTGAACAGGGCGATCAGCTGGTTCTCCTGGGACCGGACGGACGCCGCGAGCCGGCCGCCCAGCTCCGGGTCGTGCAGGGCCCTGTCGAGGAAGGTGATCTGGAGCGACAGGCGCGACACCGCCTCCGGGTCGTCACAGCTGCGCCGGTAGTACCGGGCGAAGGCGTCGACCGCCTCCAGCAGGTCGACCCCGGCGGGGACCGCCTGCTCGATCTCCTCGTAGTAGGGCCGCAGATGCTCGGTGATCAGGGCGACCATCAGGCCGTTCTTGCTCCCGAACAGGGAGTAGACGGCACCGGTGGTCAGACCGGCGCGTTCGGCGATCTCGTCGAGCCTGGCCGTGTACCCGTCCCGGGTCACGATCTGGAGGGCGGAATCCAGCAGGGCACTGCGATTGCGCTCCTTGGCCTGGGCCCTCGTCATTCTCATAACTTCAATATTGCCGTAATGTGGTTATGGAAACAACGCAACGAGCCCCAAGGAGGACGCTCATGGCTCAGTCCGTGACATCGCGAGTGCCCCGCGAGATGGTGGGCGCCGCAGCCGACGGTGCCTTCAAGGTGGTGCTCGCCGTGGTCTTCGTCGCCGGCGCCGCCCCGCTCGGCGAACTGCTTGGTGCGCCGGTCTGGCTGATGGCCGTGGCGGGCGTCGCACTGCTGGTCGGCGGCGTCATCGAGCTCAGATATCTCCGCAGCCGACCGATGCGCACCTATCTGAAGCTCATGATCGGTTACGACGCGTGCTGGGTGCTGGCTGCCCTGATCGGGCTCCTGATGGCATGGCAGGGCAGCACCGCCGGTGGCGAGGTCTGGATGGGATACCAGGTGATCGCCCCCCTCGTCTTCGCCGCCGTGCTGATCGCGGCCCGCCCCAGCTGATCTCCGAAACTGGCCGTGCCCGGACGCTACCCCTTTCATAGGGGCGGCGCCGATGGGCCGCAGCGATCAGACCGGTGGGCGGCGGAGGGCCTTGCGGGCTCGTTCGGGCAGCAGGACCTCGCCGTTGATGACGGCCTGGCCGCCGCGTTCGGCGAGCATGCCCTTGGCCTGCTCGATCAGGATCCGGGTGTTGAGCGCGATCCGGCACACGTGCCCGGCGTGACCGGCTTCCCCTCGGCGCACCCGATGATCGACGCCCGCGCCCGCGCTGCCCGCGCCTCCCGACCTTCGCCATTGACCGCCACCTGGCGATCACCGCCTCACCACCCGAGGGCGTCGTCTCGCGCGAAGTCGGGGTGCCGTTAACCAACGCGCCATCAGCCGCCAAGTAGGCGCTGACCTGGGAAATCAGCCGCCAGCCTCCAGCTCGGCTCGCGCCGCTGGCTGGTTGACGACAGGGCGGCCCGTGGCGAGTTCGGGCACGTACTTGTAGATCGTGGAGCGGCTGACGTTCAGCAACCGGGCGATCGAGGACACGGTGGCATCGGGCTGGGTGAGCAAGGCGCGGGCGTGCCGGACCTGCTCGGGGGTCATCGCGGGCGGGCGGCCGAGTCGCACGCCGCGAGCCTTGGCGGCGGCCAGGCCCTCGTGGGTGCCCTCCACGATCAGCTCGCGGATGAACTCAGCGAGGGCGGCGAAGACGTGGAAGACGAGACGGCCGCCGGGGGTGGTGGTGTCGAGGGCTTCCTTCAGGGACCGGAAGCCGACGCCGCGGCGACGCAGATCGGCGACGATCGTGATGAGGTCGGCCAGGGAGCGGGCGAGCCGGTCGAGCGAGGGGACGACGAGGGTGTCGCCGGGCCGTAGGTAGTCCAGGGCCTTGGTGAGTTCTTCGCGGTCGGTGTTCTTGCCGCTCAGCTTGTCAGCGAAGATGCGGAAGCAGCCGGCGGCTTCGAGCGCGCGGGTCTGACGGTCGAGGCGCTGATCGCGGGTGGAGACCCGGGTGTAGCCGACGAGCGCTCCGGTGAGGACTGTAGGTTCGGCGCCAAGGAGGTCATCGGCGGCCTGGCGGATCACTGCGGCGGGGGCCGGATCGTCGCGGAGCGTCGTCACACCTCGGAAGTGTAGAGAAAACGGTGCTGCGACAGTTGATGAACACTCCGACTTCGCAACACGTTTTTCCGACACACAGACAGGTTGTCGGCAGTTCGCAAGAGCGCTCCGGCCAGGGTGTTGAGAATCGAACGATTCTCAACACCCGTCAACATGTGGGGATGTCGCGGGCGTCCACCCAACTCGGCCATCGCCCGTCAACGCCCCTGTGTCGGTGATCTTCCCGAACGGCTGCACGTCTGCCGTACCGGGCATTTGACGTCGCATGTTGACGCGCGCGACAGCCCGCTTCGCCGATCGTGTACGCCACGGACGGCCGAGGAGGGCACGGATGTGGGGACGTTGGGCGCGAGTGGTGGCGGGACGGCGGGCCAAGTGGGTCATGCTGGCCTGCTGGCTGGTTATCGTGGGGGGTTTCGGCTGGCTGGCTGGGCAGGCTGGTGAGGTGCAGGACAACGATCCGACCAACTGGATGCCCGCCAGCGCCCAGTCCACCCGGGCGCTCCTTCTGGAGCGCCAGCTGTTCCCCGGCCAGGAGATGAGCGCACTCGTCCTGGTGTACGCCCGCGCAGGCGGCATCACGCGGGGCGACCGGGCCGCGGCCGAACATGATCGCGCGGCGCTGGCCAGGCTCGCCGACGCTGCCCTGCCCGGCCTGCAGGCGTCGAAGGATGGCCAGGCGCTGCTGCTGAGCGTACCGGTCGCGGCAGGCAGGCTGGAGTCCGGTGAGGTGGAGCCGGTGGTGGCCGAAGCTCGTGCGATCGCGGCCGAGGGGCTGCCGCCGGGCCTTGCGGCCCACGCCACCGGCGCGCCCGCCGCACGGGTCGACGCCACCGCCGCCAACGGCCAGATCGACGGCGTGCTGACGTTGGTGACGGTGGCGGTGGTGGCCCTGCTGTTGCTGATCACCTACCGCAGCCCGCTGCTGGTCCTGCTGCCTCTGCTGTCGGTGGCCGCCGGGGTCGTGCTCGCGCAGGGCGGCGCCTACCTGGCCGCCACCGCGGGCGTGGTGGTCAGCGGGTCGAGCTTCGTGCTGCTGATCGTGCTGCTGTTCGGCCTGGGCACCGACTACGCGCTGCTCATCGTGGCCCGCTACCGCGAGGAGCTGCGCCGCCACGCCGACCGGCACGACGCCATGGCCGCGACCTTGCGGGGCACGGTGCCGTCCATCACCGCCTCAGCGGCGACGATGGCACTGGCGGCGCTGGCGCTACTGGCGGCCGACATGAACTCCACCAAGGGCCTAGGCCCGATGGTGGCCACGGCGGTGCTGTCGGCGCTGGTCGCCATGACCACCCTGTTCCCGGCGTTGCTGGTGTGCCTGGGACGGTGGGTCTTCTGGCCGCGCGTTCCCCGCCCCGGCGCCGCGGACACCCGCGGGATCTGGGCACGCCTCGGAACCGCGGTAGCGCGCCGTCCCCGCCGGCTGTGGGTCGCCACCGCCGCCGTGTTGGCCGTGGCGGCCTCAGGTCTGCTGGGGTTGCAGGTGGGGACGCTCACCGGAGCCGACAACTTCACCCGCCAACCCGGCTCGGTCGCCGGGCAGCAGCTGGTCCAGGAGCATTTCGCCGCCGGCGTCACCGCCCCGGCCACGATCTACGTCCCGGCTGCCAAGGCCTCCCCAGCCGCTGCGGCCATCGCCTCCACGCCCGGGATCGCTTCGGTAGGACCGGCCGAGACCTCGGGCTCGGGCTCGGGCTCGTGGGCACGCTTCACCGTGGTGCTGACGCAGGCGCCCGAGAACGCGCAGCCCACCGTCGAGTTCCTGCGCGAGCGGTTGGTTGTGATCGACGAGCGGGCGGTGGTCGGCGGGTCCGCGGCGAGTCTCGTGGACCAGAACCGGGCGATGAACCGTGACCTGCTGGTGGTGCTTCCCCTGATCATCGCCGTGGTCACACTGGTGCTCAGCCTGCTGTTGCGGGCCATCGTCGCACCCTTGCTGCTGCTCGGCGGCGCGCTGCTGTCATCGGCGGCCGCGCTCGGCGTGTGCGCTCTGCTGTTTCACGGTTTCGGTTTCCCGCGCACCGATCCGACGGTCCTGCTGCTCGGCTTCCTGTTCCTGGTCGCCCTCGGCGTGGACTACACGATCTTCCTGATGGCCCGCGCCCGCGACGAGGCCCGCACCCGTGGCCACCACCACGGTGTGGTCAGCGCCCTGGTCGCCACAGGTGGCGTCATCACCGGTGCCGGCATCGTGCTGGCCGCCACGTTCCTGGTGCTGACGATCACCCCGGTCGTGCTCAACGTTCAGCTCGGCCTGCTCGTCTCGGTCGGGGTGCTCATCGACGCGCTGGTGGTGCGCACCCTGCTGGTGCCGGCGCTGGCCCTCGACGTCGGCGCGAGGACCTGGTGGCCCAGCCGGCTATGACGGCCCGGGCTCACGGGAAATCGGGTCACGAAGACCGGCTCACGGCAGGTCGGGCACCGGCAGGCGGCCCTGGTAGGCGAAGACCACCAACTGGGCCCGGTCCCGGGCACCGATCTTGGACATCGCCCGGGACACATGCGTGCGCACGGTGGCCGGGCTGAGCACCAACCGGCGGGCGATCTCATCGTTGGACAGCCCGGCCGCCACCCAACCGACCACCTCCCGCTCACGCTCGCTCAGCATCACCAGCCGCTCCCGGACCAGGCCGGGCTCGTCGCCACCCGCAGCGCCACCTGCGGCGAACCTGGAGATCACCCGGCGCGTCACCGACGGCGACAACAACGACTCACCCGCCGCCACCACGCGGATCGCCTGCAGCATCTCCTGCGGTTCGGCGCTCTTCAGCAAGAAGCCGGCAGCGCCGCCGCGCAGCGCGTCGAAGACGTAGTCGTCGATCTCGAACGACGTCAGCATGATCACATGAGTGTGCGCGAGCTCAGGGTCGCCGGCGAGGCCCGCATCCTTGCGCTGACCAGCGCGATCTGGCTCAACGATAAAACCGGCCAGCCGATCAAGCGATCCCTGATCGCCTACGACCACTAACCGTAACCAGACCCCTTGGCATCAATCATCTAGACAAGCTCGTGAGCCTGGCCCGGGAGCTCAACAGCAACTACGCGGCCAACCAGCCCTAAGCCTGTCACATGCTGCTCCGCGCAATCCTCGACCACGTTCCGCCGGCGTTCGGGCCTGACGGGCTGGCCTACGTGATCCTCGACGGCACCCTGATCGGCATCGACCGCTGTGCCGAGCAGATCATTAGCGTCAAGGGCGAACCCATCGACGCCTGGTACGCCGGCAAGGTCCACCAGCACGCCGGCAACCTCCAGGCCCTCTCGGCACCCAGCGGGCTGCCCCTGTGGATCGCCGAGGTCGAGCCTGGCTCGGTGCACGATCTGACGGCCGCCCGCACCCATGTGCTGGGCGCGCTGTACGCCGCAGCCGCACGCGGCCTGCCCACCCACGCCGACAGCGGCTACGACGGCGCCGGAATCGGCATTCACACGCCGATCAGGCAGCCCGAAGGAAACCAGATCCTCAGCCCGGACAACCGCACCTACAACCGGCTCCTACGCGCCCTGCGCTGTCTCGGCGAACGCGGATTCGCCCTGCTCAAAGGCCGCTGGCGCACCCTCCAGCACATCACTGTCAGCCCCAGCAGAATCGGCGACATCGCCCGCGCAGCGCTTGTCCTCATCCATTTCGAGCACAACTACCTACCGGCAATTCGCTGAGATCACGTCACTGAATATCGCAATCCGAGCGACGACGTCCTGCACCGACAGATCCGCGCCAGCCCAGCCGGATCGGCATGGACGACCTGCCGCCGCGTCCGCACATCAACGCACTGCTCCAGGAGCTCCTCACCGTGCTGCAGACCTCGAGCGAGGCGTTCGCGACCCCCTAAATGAAGGTTCTGCGAGACCGGCGAAGCCGCCAGTCAAGCGGCGATCACATGAGATCACAGGCCGGTGGATTACCACCTTCGAACCACGCACGTGGCTTTGGCGCTGTGCTGTCATTCGCTTCCCGCGTTCCGCTTAAGTTCGGATGGCTCATTGGAGGCATCTGCGATTCCAAGGTCACTTCGCATGGCCGCACGCATGCGCTCAATTCGTTCCCAGAACAGCTCGCTGTGGGTGAAAGCCGCGTCGAGAGTTTCTCCCTCGTGGGCAATCCCTTGGTTCAATCTCCTGGCCAGCCCATACCAGCTACTGAGATGGCCTCTTACTGCGCCGGCGGTCATCAGTACCTCCCTGGGGGCAGTCATCTGTGCTTCAGCGTGCCGTTCGATATACGAGCGGCGTGCCTGTGAAAGGTCAGCTCTCACCTCATCATCTCTCTTGTCATCGCGGATACCATGTAGAAGATCGTTGATAGCTGCGCGATATTGCCTAATGGCAATATTCAGCGCCATATAGCATGCACGTCGTTGTTCCAGCCAAGCCTTCCGCTCAATGATTTCCTGCTCCTCTCTCCGCTGGGCCTGGGCTTGGTCGAAGTCCATCCGCTTCCCTTGAAGCGCGGATCGCTGAGTGTAGATCGACGCGCTCAACGTCCCCACCACTGCGATGACGGCGGCAAGGACGGGGGTGATGTAGTCCACGAATGGGGCTCCTCTGCGACATGTCCTTACAGTGGTTGTGCGCGGCCGCAGTCGTCCGGTGCCCGGCCACTGAGGTATTGAGACATCGTCCCCTTCCCGACCGGGCAGCGTCCCTGCTTTCGTTGTGTCGGACGTGGAGACTGCGGATCGAGGGAGCAGCGCGTGCTAACGCGGCTGCTAACAACAGTCTGGACGGACCTGGATGGACCTGGAACGAGGGAACTGCCTGGGT
>NZ_JBAHWD010000071.1:0-12963 GCF_037044575.1 Nonomuraea sp. LPB2021202275-12-8
CTGAGGACAACCTCCAAAACCCATTTATACAAGAAGCGCCCGGGGAAAATCTTGACCTGAAAGACTGTGGCACCTTCGCCTCCCTTCAGGAGCGCGACTTTATCGCTGAAATACGGCCCCTTGAGATTCTCAGGATCTTTCTTTCCCTTGAATGTCCGCGCAACTGGATAGCGATCGTTCAGATCTATTCCCACGTCGCGGACAACTTCGCCCCCTTGCCCATAGAGAACGACCACCGTGCCGGCAGGGGGAGCTTTCCTATCGAGGACCTTTGCGCGAATCTGGAGTACGGTGACCGGCTTCTCCTTGAGTCCTTCAAATGCGACATTCAGAGTTTGAGTTCCGGCAAGTATGGCACCAGACCATTCCCCCTTCGGCACCTGACCAACTCGCTCACTCATCGCAAAGGCCCAATAATCTTCGATGCCTTCATAGTAGGCGAATATGCGATACTTCTCGTCGTTGCGTTCAAATAATTTGGTGACACCCTTGAACCCTTCAGGAACTAAGACTGCGAGCAGCGCTGTCAGCAGAATGCCTACAACGGCTATTTTCATTTCCTTGCTTTTCCATGCGGATGCCACCCGAGTACTAAGTGCTTCTTGAGCGCCGGGATTCTGGGTGCCGGAAACGCTCGTTTCTGCATCGGATTGACTCGTTCCGGAGCGCCGCCTCAAGCGTTTGCGGGCCATCGCCCCTCCTGGAGTCTTGCGGTCCGAACATAGAGAATGCGTTCAAAAGACGACTTCAGGTCAGCGGATCTGAGGCGTATCTCAACAGGGAGATCTTTACACAACTCGGCCGACGTCGGAAGGACCCGGTGGCTGATCGCCCCCCGGAGGACTTAGTGAGACTTTCTGGCACGCTTACGCGAAAGCTTGCGTGACAGATGCTTATGAGCGCGTCCTCGCCGCCCCAGCCTGCCCGTCCGCCGTCGTCCACCCGCAGGGGTGCCCGGTCGCGCGCCCGGTGTCAGGGCCGTGATGGAGCCGCCCCATACGGCACGCCCTCGGCCTCCTGAGGCGGGATGAGCGTGGGAAGCGCCGGCCACGGTCGGGAGGTTCTGTTGGCGTCTTCCCGGCGCGAGGCGTCCGGCAGGACGCCTCGCCTTCGCGTGACGGTCAGCCCGCCCTCGTCCGAGCCTCCGTGGACCGGTTCACGGCTGTGCCAGGCACGTGGCGCCGGCGATTCCCATGGAGAGTTCCCTGCCTGACGTGCTCCGCACACTGATGGAGTTGGTGTCGCCGGAGTAGGCCACCTCGGCCGCCGAGTCGCAGATCTTCTGGGCGGTGCTCCCATCGCCATCGCCGAGGGTGGTCTCGATCGACACCGACGTGCACTGGCCCACGACGGTGACCGATCGGATTTCGGGCTGCCGCACGTGCTGCTTGACCTTGTCGGCGGTCCCTCCGCAGGATTCCCCGGGCGGTGCCGCCGTGGCGGTCCGGCCGTCTCCGGACGGCGGGCTCTGCGACAGTGGGCCGGCTCCCGCCTGACCGCAGCCGGACAGGATGACGAGAGCGATGGCCAGCAGGGCGCTCCTGGAGGTGGTGGCCATCAGGCGGTCACCGACAGGGTCCAGCCCTGCTTGCAGCTGGAGCTGAAGGTTCCGTTGTCGCAGCCTTCGACGATGAACCGGTAGCCGCTGCTGGTCACCACGCGGACCCGCATCCGGCCGCCGGTGCCTCCCCCGATGTCTCGCTGCGTTCCGCCTCTGTCCGCGGCGCTGGTCCAGCGGACGAGGAAGCGGTCGTAGGAGCGGGGGGCGGTCGTGCGCCAGTCGACGTAGGCGTACCCGCCGATCGACCAGGCCGACACCACCAGCTTGGGTCCCTGCCGGGGCGACCAGACCATCTGCCCGCGAAGGAAGTTCTGCCTGCGTCCGGCCCAGACGCCGTCCAGGTAGACGTCCACCTCGGAGGTGCGCGGGCAGCCCAGCGCGCTGTTCGCGCCGCCGAGTTCGGTCCACCGCGCGCCGATCAGGCCGTAGGGCTGGATGCCGCAGGCGGTCGTCGTGGCCGTGTTGGTCGACGCTGCGGTGCCGGCCTGGGCGGGGGCCCCGGCGCACAGTGTCGCGGCCAGCGCGACTGCCAGCACGCGGCATAAGGACGCCGCTGTGGAGGTACGGATGGTCCCGGCTCTTGCCATGATGCGATCGTGTCCGTTCTGGTGGTGTGGTGAGGTTGCTTCCGGCGTGCGAAGCGTGTCGCGCCTCGCGATCGACACGGCCGGAGCGCGCCGTCGTACGGAGGTCGCGATCATGGTGCGGCCACCGCGGTGACCAGCCAGATTCCGGCGGGGAACCGGTAACCGACGCCGGGCTCGCGGAACCGTTCCAACAGCCGGGCGGCCGCCACGCGGGCCGCGGCCCGGTCTAGTGGCGCGCCGGCGCGGTAGGCAGCGCCGGCCGGGCCCATCTCGATGAGCCACTCGGCCACCACCTCGCCCTCGTCCGGGGCGTCCAGGGTGACGTCGTGCGGCTGGACCGTGATGGCCTCGAAGCCGGCGGCGGCCAGGATGCGCTTCACCCTCCCCGCGTCGGCGAACGCGAACGGGCCCGGCTCGTCGCCCATCGGCAGGGGCGGCAGCGGCCCGACATGGGCGGCGGCGCCCAGCGTGGCCGCGGCCAGCCACGGGTTGGCGCCCCCGTCACGGAACACGGTCGCGGACAGGCGGCCTCCCCGGCGTAGCGAACGCCGGATGGTCGTGCACCCCGCGCCCGGGTCGGCCAGCAACATCAGCGCCATGCGCGAGAACACCGCGTCGAACGGCGCGCCCGTCACGGTTTCGGCCGTCTCGATGTCCGCCGTGACGAACCGCAGGCCGGGGTGACGATCGCGCGGGAACCGCTGCCTGGCGGCGGCCACCATCGACTCGGCCAGATCCACCCCGACCGCTTCACCGCCCGGCCCGACCGCCGCCGCCAACTCGGCCGTGGTGCCGCCACAGCCGCAGCCCACGTCGAGGATCCGCTCGCCTGGCTTCGGCCTCAGCCAGTCCGTCGCCGCCGCGCCCAAGGACCGGCCGGCCTCGTCCTGTCGGTCGGCATGGCGGATCCAACCGGGCGCGGCCTGTGTCCAGAACGCGTGGTTGCGGGCCCGTAGGGTGTCGGTGTCGGGCATCAGAACGGCATCTCGGTGCCGTCGACGGTCACCGAACGGAACGCGGCGGCCTTGCCGGGATCAAAGCCCTCGTTCTGGGCGGCCAGGCCGGCCGCGCGGATCAGCCGCTCCGACTGGAACCGGCGGAACGCCTCCTCGCTCTCCCAGACATTGATGATCCGCCAACCGCCCTCGGCGGGACCGGCGACGTGGGCGAGCAGACCGGGGGGACGATCCGGGCCCAGGTGCTTCTCCACCTGCCGGTACTCCTCCTCGCTGACGTCGGGCATCTCCTGGAGCACTCCGAACGGCACCGCACCCACCCCTTTGAATAGAGCGAAACTCTATCCAATAGAGCACTACACTTCGAGCATGGCTGTCAAGAGGCGATATCAGTCAGCGCGCAGGCAGGACCAGGCCCGCCAGACGCGCCGCGCGATCCTGGAGGCCGCGGGCAAACTGTTCGTCGAACCCGGCTACGCCGCCACACCGCTGACCGCCGTCGCCGCCGAGGCCGAGGTCGCGATCCAGACCGTGTACGCGGCGTTCGGCAGCAAGCGCCAGCTGCTGTCCGAGCTGGTCGACGTCACCATCGCGGGCGACGACGACCCGCGTAGCCTGCCCGACCGGCCCTTCGTCGCCGAGATCCGCGCCCTGGCCGACCCCCGGGCCAAGCTCACTCGCTACGCCCGCCACCTCACCGAGACCCACGCCCGCCAAGTGGAGGTGATGCTCGCACTGGCCGGCGCCGCGACCGCCGACTCCGACGCCGCCGCCATCTGGCAGAAGAACCTCGAAGACCGCCGACGCGGCATGGTCATGCTCGCCACCGACCTGGCGGCCACCGGTCGCCTGCGGCCCGACCATGACATCGACCGCGCCGCCGACGTCCTCTGGCTGGCCATGGACGTCCGCAACTACGACTGGCTCGTACGGCAGCGCGGCTGGCCGCCAGAGCGATACCAACGCTGGTATGTCGACACCGTCGCCGCCGCGATCCTCGACGGCTCAGCCTGAGAGCTCCCGCCCGCCGTGCCGGCTCTCGAACGAGTGCGGCCAGGCCGGGCGGACCTGAGCCGCCGCGCCACCGGACCCGGCACGGCAGGGGCCGTGGCGTGTGCTGGACTGTCCCTCATGACGATCATCCGCTCGCTGCTGCTGTTCGCCCTGGCCGCCCTGGCCGAGATCGGCGGCGCCTGGCTGATCTGGCAGGGAGTGCGCGAGCACCGCGGCGCCGCCTGGATCGGTGCCGGCATCGTCGCCCTGGGTCTGTACGGTTTCGTCGCCACCCTGCAGCCGGATGCGAACTTCGGGCGGATCCTGGCCGCCTACGGCGGGGTGTTCGTCGCCGGATCGCTGGCCTGGGGCATGGTGCTGGACGGCTTCCGCCCGGACCGGTGGGACGTCGTCGGCTCCCTGATCTGCCTGGTCGGCGTGGCGGTGATCATGTACGCGCCGCGCGGCTGACCTGGCGCTGGTCAGTCGGTCACGTGGCGCAGGACACCGGAGAGGTCGGCGGTGAAGCGCAGGCCCCTGCCGGCCAGGCGGTCGTCCAGCTCGGCGAGGCTCCGGGTGGCGGTCCCGGGCAGGAGGTAGACCTCCTCCAGGAGGGCGCGGGCGACGTCGTCGTCGCTGACCGCCCAGTCCCACAGCACCTCCTCACCCTCGACGGTGACCTCGAAGGCGAAGAACGCGCAGCAGGCCTTCTCCCGGGCGGCGAGATCCCGTACCCACTCCAGCACGCCGGGGTCGGCGCGCAACCGGAAGCGGATGCCCTGGCCGGTCTTCTCCCTGCTGACGAGGGTCTGGCCGAGAAGCCGCTGGTACTCCTCCAGCCGTTGCCCGGCGGTGTCAGGGGCATCGGCCATGTCGCAGACGATGGGGGTGGAAGCAGGTGGGATGTCCATGGCCGAAACTCCTCGTGCGCCGGTTCGTCACCGATGGTCTTGTGGTGCGGTCACGGCCACCATAAAGTCTGGACCTAAGTCCAGAGTCAAGAGGTGGGCAGCGTGAAGATCGGCGAGGTCGCCAGGCAGGCCGGCGTGAGCGTGGACACGGTCCGCTTCTACGAGCGGCGCGGGGTGCTGCTCGCAGCGCGGCGCAGGCCGTCGGGTTATCGCATCTTCGACGCCACGGCGGTGGAGCGGATCAGGATGGCCAAGGGCCTTCAGGAGCTCGGCTTCACCCTGGAGGAGGTGGCCGACGCGCTCGCCGCGCACGATGGGGGCGGGGCGACGTGTGACAGCGAGCGGTGGCGGCTGGAGGCCGTGGTGGACCGGCTCGACGCCAAGATCGCCGAGCTGGCCCGGGTCCGGGGCGCCGCGGTGGAGAGCCTGGAGGACTGCCTGGCCGGCCGGTGCCGGCTCACGCCGAGCCGCACCACGTGACGTGCGGGGATGCCGGCCGATCAGGCCCGGTTTGACTGGTGATCTTAGATGCACAAGATTGTTCGCGTCTCTCCGGACCGTTCCCAAGGAAATCCATGAAGCGAACCATCGCCGGTGTCGCCGTTGTCGCGGGCATCGTGCAGCTCACCGCCGTGCCCGCCCAGGCGGCGTCCAGCGTCGATCCAGTCAAGGCGCTCAAGGTCCAGTTAGCGCGCGGCAACGCCATCAACGTCCAGTCCACGGCGAAGCTGGCGTACACGCGCGACCTGGTCATCACCTCCGGCCTGGACGGCACGATCGAGTTCGGCCCGCGCGGCGCCTTCGCGTCGGACGTGGCCCGGACCCTGCACCTCAGCGACGAACTGCTCCGCGGCGTGCGTTCGCAGCAGACAGAGGCCCTGGTGGAGGGGCCGATCAGAATGATCTCTTCGCTGGGCGTGAGCTACGTCTCCGGGCCGGTGGTCGACGACGCGTTGCCCCGGGACACGAGCTGGGTGCGCTACGGGTCGGCGAGCCTGCCGTCGAGCAACGCGCTGCTGGAGATCCTGGAGCCTGCCACGCTCAAGACGCTCATGGCGCAGCGCACCTCCTGGCGCGACGGCGTGGTCAAGGGGTCGATCAAGGCCAGCAAGATCGCGGCGGTGTCGCCCGCCTTCGTCTCGACCTTCGGGGCGCGTTTCAAGAGCGGCCGTGACGGCAAGATCTCCTACACGCTCCGGCTCAGCCCGAACGGCCTGGCCGAAAGGCTGTCCGCCAGAGCCGTGCTGCCCATCTCCGGCCGCTCCATCCAGGTCGAGGCGGACACCCGTTACCGGGACTGGGGTCATCGGGTCACCGTTCTCCTGCCGCTGGAGGGCGACGTGATCGACCGGAAGGAAGTGGCGGACCAGGTGCCGGCCGACGCGCCGGGCACCTGGGGCTAGGCGAGCCGCGGCTGCTCGCCTGCAGGTGGCCGGATCATCCGGCCACCGTGCGCGCCTTGGCCGCCGCCCGCCTGGCGAGCGTCCGGGCGGCCTTGGGGTCGGGACGCTTGAAGCCGAGCTGGGAGAGGACCACGAGTGTCCCGCGTACGCGGGACAGGACCAGGATCTCGCCGTAGGCCCAGCTGCCGTTGGCGTTGGCGGTGATCCAGACGGCCTTGCTGCGTGAGCCGATCTTCCCCAGGGCGATCGGGGTGAGCTTCAACGTGAGCACGGCCGGCTTCTCGCCGCTGTAGGCGTGCTGGAAGGACGAGCAGCCGCGCAGCACGCCGAGTACGCGGGTCAGATCGCGGTCGGCGGTGGCCTGGCTGGGATAGCGGCGCAGGTTCTCCAGGACCCACGGGCCGAAGTCGCCCCTGGCGAAGCCGGCGCGGGCGTATTCGACACCGCGGAGTCTCGGCGTGCTGAACTCCAGCTCGTCCAGGGTTTTCGAGCAGGCGGGATTGGTACTGGCGGCGTACGCCTCGTACGCGGGTGTCCAGGCACGGTAGCCCCTGGGCAGGTCGGCCACCGAGAGCAGGCCGCGGCTCAGCTTCGGGCGCGCGGCGGCCTCGGCCGGAACGGCGAGCAGCCCGGCGACCAGGGACACGGCGAGGGCGAGGGCGAGGGCCAGGCGGCCGGGCGTCCAGGGGCGGATCATGCGGTTCACCAGCTTTCAGTGGGGAGCGGGGGCGGCGGATCGGGCACCGGCGTGCCGGGGTAGCGGTTCAGGTGGTCGCAGCGGCGGACGAGCGCGGTCCAGGCGAGAGCGGCCAGATCCGGCGACCGGGTGCTCGCGCCGCGCAGGAACATGTCGCCCGCCTGGCTCAGCAGCGGGTCGTCGGCCGCGCGCAGGCGCCGGCCGAGCCGCTGCCTGGCGGCGTGGTCGCCGGGCGCGCCGAAAGCGGCGATCCCGACGGTGAACAGCCCGAGGCAGATCGCGCCCGCCTGGGTGCTGTCGGGCAACTCCGCCGCCGAGGCGGGCCGGACCGGCTCGGCGGGCACAACGTGCGGCGTCACCAGCAGCACGGCCGCGACCACGGCGGCCGCCGCCGCGGTGAGAGGCTCCCGGCGGGCCAGCGGCCACAGGCAGAGGAGCGCGAGCAGGGTCAGCACGGCCCACAGCAGCGCTATCCACGGGGTGATGACCAGGGCGGCGATGCCCGTCGGGGTCCACTGCTCGGCCGCGGCCAGCCGGGCGGCCACGAACCACGTGCCGAAGACGACCCCGAACAGCACGTTCGCGGCGAGAGCGGCGTACGGCCACGCGCGAGGGCCCGACCTGGGCAGCCAGGCGCGGGCGGCCAGCGCCAGCCAGCCCGTGACGGCCATGGTCAGCAGGAGGAGCACGGCCGCCATCCAGATCGCCGTGACGGGCGGGATCTGGGCGGGGGTCATGACGCTGGTCTGGTCGGGTGCGCCGGACAACCAGCGGTTCCACTGCACGCTCGTCCTCGGCGCCAGGATCGCGCCCGCCAGCAGTCCGGCTCCCAGGGCCGGCCCCGCCACGAGAGCGTCGCGCAGGACCGGCTCTCGCGGCCCGGCCAGGGCGCCGCGCCAGACGCCGAGGCCGACGATCGCGCAGACGGGGGCAGCCGCCACCAGCCCGGCGATCCAGTAGGCGACGATCGGTGGCACGGGCAGCACCGTGTGCAGCATCACGCCCAGCTCGGTGACGATGACGCCGGCGGCGACGCCCGCCGCCCCCGCCTCGGTCGCGGCCCGGCCGGCCGGGGGACGCAGCAGCCGGGCCGGGTCGCGCAAGGCCTCGCGGCGGTCGCCGAGGGGCGGATGGAGCCGCAGCGGCGAGTGCCTCTCCTGCCTGCCGCCGGCGAGCAGGCGGTTCATGTCCTCGGGCCTGAACTGGACGGCACGCAGGTCGGCGTCGTGCTCGCGGGCCCTGATCACGGCCGCCCAGGTGCCGGCGACCAGCAGGGTCACCACCGCCGTGCGCCAGCCGACCGCCAGCGCTGGAGCGAGGTCGAGCGCCGTGCCGGCGGACAGCGACACCGGCACGAACACCGCCAGCGCGAAGCAGGCCGTGGCGAACAGTGCCAGGTAGGTGCGGTCGACGTCGCGGTTGCGCAGGTGGCCGAGCTCGTGGGCGAGCGTGGCCACGATCGTGGAAGGGGCGGTGTCGAGGTGGTACCGGACACTGCGGGGCAGCATGATCCGGTAGTGCGGGCGGCGGCCGTAGGTGAACATCCGCGGCAGCAGGCCGCGGTCGCTCACCATGAGCACCGGCCGCCTGGTCAGGCGCGCCGCCTCCACGGTCGTGGCGAGTTCCCCGGGCCAGGGGGCGAGCGGGGTCGCGCCGTACCAGCGGGTGATCACCGCGGGCGCGGCCGCGTACGCCGACACGACCAGGGCCGCGACGAGGGCGGGACCGGCGAGCGAGGCCAGCGCCTGCGACACCAGGACCCCGGTCGAGCAGTCGAGGAAGCCGGCCATCTGGGCGAGCCGCCCGCACGCGCCGTTCCGCTCGCGCCAGCCGTCCTGCGTCAGGACCAGGAACCAGTAGCCGGCGAACAGCGTGCCCGCCCCCACCGTCAGGAACAGCAGCCTCAGGCGCGAGGTGCTCGGCGGTGGAAGCGCGAACGGGTCGGGAGCGGTCACGGGTCGACGTCCTGGGCGGTGGCGTCGGCCAGCCGCTGCAGCTCGCCCACGACGGCGTCGGCGAGGAGCTGGGCGCGTTCCTCCGGCATTCCGAACGCGCGGGCGCGGGACAGCACGGCGGCGCCGATCCTGCGCCGCTGGACGGGGTCGAAGGCGCGCAGCGGCTCCTCGACGGCCTGTGCCGCGGCCCTGCGCCGGGCCGCGAAGCCGAAGACGCCCCGGGCGCGCTCCGTGATCTCCTCCCTGACGGCCTCCAGCAGCGCGCCTCCGACGAAGGTGACGACGAGCGGCCCCCAGGCGGCCAGCTCCGCCAGCACTCCCGAACCGAGCAGTTGTTCGCTGGAACGCTCCAACTCGCGCGGATCCCGCAGGTAGATCTCCCACAGCTCGGGAAGGTGCCGGACCTCTTCGGGGCTGAGCTCGGTGAGGACGGATTCCACGATCTCGTACGGTGTGCGCTGTTCCGGCACGGGCACTCCCAGGGGGCGGAGGAGTTACGATTGGCCCCTGCATTGTGCACGGAGAGCTGCCGGCCGGATAACGCTCTTCACCAGGAGCGATACGCCGAAATACTGGTTTCGCGCATCTTTAAAGAGGCCAGGAAGGCATACGTCCTCATCACGGCTTCGTCGGCGTCCGAAGAGCCTTTCGGACGTCTTGCGCGGCGGGACATCGTGCGGGATGTTGGTCGGTTGCCCACGCGGATGACCACATCGCACAGGTCCCGCCTTCCCGTCCGGCCACTGAGCGGGCGGATGTCAGGCGCGGCGGGCCCGCGCCAGCAGCCACAGCAGGAGGGGCGCACCGAGCACGCCGGTCACCACGCCGACCGGCAGCTCCACGTCCGGGATCAGCAGCCCGCGCGACCAGGTCGGCCGCAAGCATCACGCACGCCCCGGCCAGCGCCGAGGCCAGCGGCGGCGGCCACGCGGTGCGCGCCAGGCGCTGGGCGATCTGCGGAGCGGCCAGCGCCACGAACGCGATCGGCCCGGTCGCCGCGGTGGCGAAGGCGACCAGGGCGACCCCGTCAGGAGCAGCGCCAGTCGCGCCGCCTGGACCGGCGTGCCGAGCAGAGCGGCGGCCGGGGTGGTCGAGCCGCAGCCCACGATGGTGATCAGCAACGCCACGAGGGCGAGCGCGCGGGTCAGGTCCTGCCTCATTCGTTGTGCTCCGATCGGCCCTGCCGCCAGTAGCCCATGAAGGCCACCGCTCGCCTGTCCATACCGCGCTCGGCGACGAGGTGCCGCCGCAGCGCCTTGATCACCGCGGCCTCGCCTGCCAGCCAGGCGTACAGCGGTTCGTACTCCTCGGCCTCCTCCGGCACCTCCCAGAGCTCTTCGGCGTCGACGTCCACGTCGTCGAAGGAGTCGGGCGGTGGCAGCGGCGGGAGCAGCCGGTCGGCGGCGGACCGGACGGCCGGGACCAGCAGGGCGCCGCGCTCGCCGTCCTGCCTGGCGAGCCAGCTCACCTTGACGGAGCTCGCCGTCTCGACGTCGAGGAAGTCCGCCTCGCGCGGCACCTCCATCAGCGCCTCGCCCTCGAAGCCCGCGGGCAGCCGCTCGAGGATGGAGCAGATCGCCGGCACCGCGGTCTCGTCGCCGGCGATCAGCACCGCTCCCGTCCCGGCCGGCGGACGGAACTCCAGGCCGCCGGGCGCCTCGCCCTCGTAGCGGGAGTCGGGGCCGTAGAGCATGACCGGGTCGCCCGGCCGTACCGTCTCCGCCCACCGCGCCACCGGGCCGCCGTCCGGGTGCATGACCACGTCGACGTCGACCTCCCGCGCGGCCGGGCGCACCAGCCGGGCGGTGTAGGTCCGCATGGGATTGCGCCTGTCCTCGTCGAGCTCCCGCCACCGCTGGAACCAGTCGGGGCCGGTGGGCATATGGGTCAGGCCGTGCTCGGGCAGCGGGACGATGAGCTTGATCCGCTGGTCGAACCCGTTGTCGGCGAAGACGTCCAGATCGTCTCCGGTGAAGGTCACCCGGAGGAACGAGGGACTCAATCGTTGCAGTCTGTCAACACGCACGTGGAACATGCGAAAGGGCTCGAACACGCCCGGCTCACCTCGATCGATCTTCTTAAGGTTTGCCTAACCTAACTCATTCTGCCGTGGCGGCGCCACGGGGGTCGGTGCTCATCGGCTCTGCCGCTGCTCCGCGAGCCACTCGTCGAAGGTGGTGGGCGCGATGCGGGCGTTCTCGCCGGGCAGCAGCACGTCGCCGGCCATCGTCGGGCCGAACAGCCCGGACCACGTCGGCACGAGCCTGACCTTGTGACCGCGCGCCTCGAGGGTGCGCCGGGCCATGTCCACCAGGTCCTGCGGCTCCGGCCCGGCGACATCGGCGTGACGCCCGCGCGGCTCGCCCACCGCGATCTCGGCGAGGACGTCCGCCACGTCCGCGGGCGCGATCGGCTGCACGAGCAGCGGTGCGATCGTGGCGACGCCGTCCTGCTCGGTCCAGCCGGCCACCATCGCGGCGAAGTCGTGGAACTGCGTGGCCGGGACGATCGTCCACGGCACCGGCCCCGCGGCCACCAGGCGCTCCTGCTCCCGCTTGCCGGCGTAGTGCGCGTTGCCTTCGATGTGCTGGATCCCGGTGATCGAGAGCAGCACGTGGTGGCGGACGCCGGCCCGCTCCTCGGCGGCGAGCAGGTTGCGGGTGGTGGTGCCGAAGTAGGCCACCGCCCCGGACCGGTCGGCCGCCGGGGCGTTGGTGACGTCGATGACCACCTCGACGCCGGCGAGGGCGTCGTCGAGCCCGTCCCCGGTCGACAGGTCCACGCCGAGCGAGCGGCTGACGCGCCTGACGTCGTGGTCCTCGCGTTCGAGGGCGGCGACGGTGAGCGCCCCGATGTTCCCGGTCGCGCCGGCGACTGCGATCAGCATGATGTCCTCTCCTTCTCACTGATTCCGAGGCGGACGGTATCATGGACCTAAAAGATCCACGATGTCTGCGATAGGCTGCGGCCGTGAAGCTGCCTGCGAGCACCGAATGGGTCCTGCACTGCGCCACGACGCTGGCACAGCTCGAGCCGGGAGCCGCCGCGTCGACGACACAGCTGGCGCAGTACTACGACCTCCCCGCCCCCTATCTCGCCAAGCAGCTGAAGACGCTCGTCAGAGCCGGCCTGCTGGCGGCGACCACGGGGCCGCGAGGAGGGTTCCGGCTCGCCCGGCCCGCCTCCGAGATCACGCTCCTGCAGATCGTCGAGGCCGTCGACGGCACCTCCTCGCCGTACGAGTGCAGGGAGATCCGCCAGCGGGGACGGGGAGCACTGCCGGCCGAGGAGTGCCGCCGCGCCTGCGTCCTCGCCGAGAAGATGGCCGAAGCGCACGAGGCGTGGCGGGGCAACCTCGCCGGGACCACCCTCGCCGACATCCTCGCCTCGCTGCCCCCGTCGGCGCCGGCCCGCACCCGGCAGCGCCTCGCGGGGACGACGTAATCCGGACCCGGCGAGGTGTCCATTCGGGTGCTTCCCGTTCGTAGGTATCTCGTAGGGTGACCGCGTCGCTGATGTGACGCGGTCACATCAGCCGGACGGCAGGAGCCTGACCATGAAGTACATGCTGATGATCCACAGCGCCGCGGCGGACGAGGCGACGGCCGACGCGTGCTCGGTGGAGGACTGGATGGCCTACGACAAGGCCGTGCAGGAAGCGGGGATCTGGGTGAGCGGGCATTCGCTGGCCGACCTGACCACCGCGACGACGGTGCGGGTCGGACCGGGCGGTGAGCGGACCGTCACGGACGGGCCGTTCGCCGAGACGCGCGAGATCCTCGGTGGCTACTACGTCATCGACGTGCCCGATCTCGACGTCGCGCTCGACTGGGCGGCTCGCTGCCCGGGCGCGCGGGGCGGCGGTTCGGTCATGGTCCGCCCGGTCGCCGAGTTCTAGAT
>NZ_JBAHWD010000072.1:0-12695 GCF_037044575.1 Nonomuraea sp. LPB2021202275-12-8
GTCCCAGCAATCTGCACACGCCGCGCACTTTCCCCCAGTCGAGCGCGAGCCGCCCGCAGGTGCGCCCTTCGCCCTTGAACAGCAGGCCCGCAGCCTGCCCGCAGCCGCGCGATGTCCGCAACCCCGGGCCCAGTGGCGCCCGCAGGAGCGCGCGCACCACCGACAGATGCGTCACAAGTGCGCGTTTTACGCGTTCGGGTCCCAGTCTGCGAGTTGCTCCATCGGCTCGGTGTCGCCGGTAGACTCCAGGCCGTCGAGCGGGACGCGCTCGTAGAAGTAGAGGACCAGTTCGCTCGCTGCGCCTCGCATCGCCATGTCGCCCGGCTCCGCGTCGGCGGCGAGGTCGTCGCAGCGGACGCCGTCGGCGTTGAGGGTCAGGCGCCAGGAGCGGCCCTCGGTCGTGTGCAGGTCGATGGTCGCCGGCTTGAACGGCCAGGGGACGGTCGTCGCCGCGACGGTCGTCAGGAACTCGTCGACGCCCTCGACCGCGACGTCCGTCGGCAGCGGCTGTGCGGCCCCCTGGGTGAGCTGGGCGTCGTAGGTGTGGACGGCGATCTCCTGGATCTGGTGCCGGGCCACGGCTCCGCTGGTCTGCGGGGCCTGCGAGCGGCCCCACCAGGTCCAGCAGCCGCGGTCCGGGCCGGCCTCGCGCATCGCGTCGAGCATGAGCTCGGTCGACTCGGCGAGCCAGGCGTCCAGGGCTTCGCGATCGCGGGGCGCGGTCGGGGCGCCCTTCGGGTCCGTCCTCGCCGGGGGCTCAGCGCCCGGGCCCGCCGCGACGATGGCGGCCTGGCGGCGGCGGCCGTCGCCGAGGTGCTGCGCCAGTTCGCGCAGCGTCCAGTCCGGGCAGGTCGGGACCTGGACGTCAAGGTCGGGGGCGGACGCGATCGCGGCGCGGAACGCGGCCGAGCGGTCTTCGATCAGCCGCAGGACCTCGGGGAACTCCAAGATGTTTTGCACGCCGGTTGTCTATCACGGCACTCCGGCCGCCACGTACCTGGCCCCGGTGTTACGCGCCACGCCCAGGCTGTTGGCGATCTCTCTGATGGAACAGCCTGCATGCCAATGCATCAAGATCTCTGCGATGTCGACCACGTGGAACGCCTTCCCCGCCATGACCGACCCCTCCGGCGAGCCCTGAAGGACTACCAAAAGGATTATGGACTGGACTGACCAAGTCCACACGACACGCACGCGTCGTGACCTCGCTCAATTCCATGATCGAGGCGCTACCGTCCGGCTCAAATCGGCGAAGTTGATCACGCCTTCGTGGCTCAATAACGTGATCGCTGACACACAAGGTCGTCCACGGCTGGGCGCTGCGAGCCGCTTGGTCGCGCAGGAAGTCGTGCATGGATCGCGTCCGGCGGCTCAGCAGCGGGATCAGACGACGCCGATCGGCCTCATCGAGGCCGTATGCATCAGCGAAGGTTCGCAGGCGGGTGGCCCTATTGCGGCGCTGCCAGTGGATCTCCGAGGCGTTCTTCAGCAGCCCCTCGGTGATGTAGACGGCCTCCCAGACGCCGCAGGGGATGAAGTGGCTGAACAGGGCCACGTAGGTGTTGGAGATGTGCCGGTAGGCCAGGCTGCCGTAGCCGGGCGAGATCTCCGCGCATCTGGCCGAGGTCTACGGCGCCGAGGTCTCCAAGCAGACCATCTCCACCATCACCGACAAGGTCCTGGACGGGACGCCGGTCGGCAGGGCGTCAAGAGGATCACTGGCGGGCGATGGAATGGAGGTTGGCGGCCTCGCACGTGGTGGCGCGGTGCATGTCTTTCATCGCGGTCATCGCGGTGCGCGCGGCGGACATCGCGTCGCGGGCGCCGAACTCATCGCCCAGGCCCTGGCGCATGTAGCGGGTGACGAAGACCCGGCGCCGGGCGAGGCTTTGCGATGGCAGGGATCTTTCCAGGCGGTCGCCCCGGTTGGCTGCGACCACGCGGGCGACCTTGACGGCCCGCCGCAGGCGGGCGCCGTCCTTGATGCCGACGCCGACGGCGATGTCGCGTAGCTGACCTCGCGGCCGCGGTTGCTGCGCAGCCAGATCGTCATCTCGGCAACGTCGGTCTCAGCGCGGGTCCAGTCCCTCTCATCACGGCGTCGGCTCACAGGATTTTCCCGATCTCGTCCAGGAAAGCCGCGAGCGCGGCGTCGTCCAGAGCAGCGCCATTGCAGCGCTCACTGCGGACACAAACCTCCGCGAGCGCCCTGTTCGCGCACCCGCGTGCCGGGTGCAGGGTCTCGGGAGCGGCGTCAAGGAGTACAAAGGCCACCGGATCTTCACCTTGCCGGTCACGGCTGTGAGGGCCTTGTGTGACGGGTAGGTGTAGACGTAGCGCCGGTAGGTGCCTCGTTTTCGGCGGCACTGGATGTGCCAGCCGAGGAAGTCGAGGCCCTCGTCGATGTGGGTGATCAGGGTCTTGTCCTCCGACAGGCGTAAACCCATCGTGGACAGTACCCCAGCGATCTCGTCCCGAAGGACCTCCGCGTCAGCCCTGGTACCCGACACGACCAGGCACCAGTCGTCGGCATATCTGGCCAGCCGGTAATTCGGCAGTTCTCACAAACGGAACGGAGGGGAGGGGGTTCTATTCTCGGGTGAGCGTCGCACACCGCACGTGCCGCAACTCGCGTGGGGTCCTACGGACCACACCTCCTTGCCCCCACCGCCGGTAGTCGTCATAACCAGGCAGATGGTCATCACCGGCGCAGATATGCCGGGATGTGACCGGCCGTTTCCGTATCGAGAGATATGGGTGGATGATGAGGTCATCGCGATGATCGCCTTTCATCCGTGCGTCATCTGCATGCCGTCCAGACCCTGCGGCCCTTGATCTGTACCGCGTAGGAGTCGGCATGAGCATCACCGAAAAGACCAGCACCCGCCTCGGCCCCGTCACCGGACCTCGCATCCTGCCCGTTGCGGAAGCGATCGTGTCTGCCAATGGGCGCCTGCGCATCACCGCGCTCAAGGATCCGCCCGGTCTGCGGATCGTGGGTGATCTCGACCTGTGCACGCTACCCACCCTGGTCCAGGCGCTGGCCGAGATGGCCGGCAGCGCCAGCATCTGCATCGACCTGAGCGGCCTGGCCTTCATCGACGTCGGCGGTCTGCGCACCCTGGTGTCAGCTCGGCCTGGGGAGGGGCACATGGTGACGTTGCGCTCGGTGCCAGCCCAGGCCCAGCGCCTTCTGGAGCTCACCGGCTGGCACCACCACCCCGGTCTTCGCCTGCAGATCGCAGCCCCTGCCCCGGTCATCTCCCCGCTGTGCCGCCTCCGGCTGGTCGTTACCGCCGACTCCCCATCGGCTGCCTGATCCGCCCGCAATACTCGACGCGGCCCGCAAGGCCACCGCGCGCGGCAGGCGGTGAGCGGGAACCTGCCGCCCGCGACGCTCATGCGGTGCGTGATCGCCTGGGCCGGGCCGATAGGGCGATCCGGCGTGAACTTCGCTACCTGCGCCGCCAGTTGGCGGGGTTGACCGAGCGCGGCTCCCATCAGCGCTTTGAGCTGCGCCAGATCGGCAAGGCGACGCTGGCCGCGGCGCTCGCCTGGTTCCTGGCCCATCGGGTGATGCCGCATGAGGCGGTGTGGATCGCCCCCGCCACAGCGGTGATCATGGTGCATGCGACGGTGTATCAGACGCTGACCAACGGCGTGCGCCGGGTGAGCGCGGTTGCCGCCGGAGTCATCCTGGCCGGGAGCGTCGGCTACGTGCTCGGGCTGAACGCCCTCAGCCTGGTTCTGGTCGTGCCACCGGCTCTGATCGCTGCTCGGTGGCGCCGGATGGGCGGCCACGGCACGGATGTGGCCACCACCGTGGTGCTCATGTTGTCCTTCGGTGCCGCCTCCCAGCAGCGCTACCTGCTGGCCTACGTGGTGGCCACCGCGATCGGCGCACTCATCGGCGCCCTCATCGGCGCCATGGTCAACATATTCCTGTGGCCGCCGCTGTATCGACGCCGCCCCCATGAGGCGGTGCTCCATCTGAGCACCGAGGCGAGCGCCCTGCTGAGCGACATCGCCGACGGGCTGGGCCAGCGATGCGACCTGTCGCAGCAGCCCGCTTGGGAGCAGCACGCCAACCGGCTGGATCTGCACCTGTCCGGCGCCCACTCTGGCCTGGCCGACGGCGCGGAAAGCCGCCGCTACAACCTGCGTCGGCGCGCCCAACCCGCTCCGGGCCATCACCCGCCGGTGGTGAGGGCGATGGGCCAGATCGGGGTGCATCTGCATGCGATCGTCGGCGTGCTGGGCTACGTCGCCCAGCAACACGACGACGATGAGTGCCCGCCGCAGATCAGCGAGGACTTCGCCCGTGACTACGCCGACCTGCTGCGGGTGCTGGCCCAGGCCGTGGCGGCGCAGGTACGGCTCGCGCAGCAGTCCGAGGACCTGAGGGAGCTGTTGAAGGCGGCGCGACGGCAGGCCGATGCCATCCCACCAGCAGATGACCGCCGAGGTGAGCAGCGGCCAACTGGACCATCCGCAAGGCTGGGCCGCCAGCGGAAGCCTGCGGACCGACGCCGAACACATCGGGAGCGTCCTGGGCGAGCTCCTGATCGAAGAGATCCCCAGCCCCACTACCGGCGGCTCCTGAAGGAAGCTCCACGAGAGGCGCTAGCCAACTGCACCCGACTCTGCGGGTGTCGATGCTAGTCCGACCAGGTCAAGCGAGTGAATCTCAAGCTCCGGGGGATGCTCACGCTCACAAGAGTCGGTCGGTGGCAGATGTAGGCGGTCAGGCCGGTGGGCGGCGGGCCACCTTGCGGGTGTTGGCGAGTTCGGGCAGGAGGATGTCGCCGTTGATGACGCCGTGGGCGACGTCGGTGAGTTTGCGGTTGTTGGCGCGGGCGTAGGCGCGCATCGTGGTGAACGCCTCATCCACCGAGTCGCCGCTACGCTCGGCCAGCATGCCCTTGGCCTGCTCGATCAGGACGCGGGTGTTCAACGCGATCTGCAGTTGCTGTGACAGCAGCGTCTGCTCCCGGGCGGCCCGCTCGCCGAGCAGCCCGATCGTGGCCACGTCGGCGAAGGCCTGACCCAGGGCCGCGCTGTCGGCGTCCAAGCCGCCGGGGGTGGCGCTGAACAGGTTGAGGGCGCCGATGACCTGCTCGCGTAGTCGCATCGGCATCGCATGCACGGCGGCGAATCCCCGCTCGTGGGCGGCTGCGGCGAATTCGGGCCACCGCGCGGCTTCGGCGGCCAGGTCGGCGACGGCGACCTGAGTTCCGGTGGCGTAGCAGTCCAGGCAGGGGCCCTGGTCGGCCTGCAGCTGGAACAGCTCCAGGATCCGGGACTGCTCGCTGGAGGCGGCCACCAGCTGCAGGTGGTCGGCCTGGTCGGTGAGCAGGAGCCCGGCCGCGTCCACTCCCAGCACTTGCACGCACCGTTCGGTGAGCAGGTGCAGGAACTCGATCACGTCGAAGTCGGCCACCAGGGTGTCGGCCAGCTCGACGAACACCCGTGCCAGAAGCTGTTCACGCGCCATGGTTTCACTTCCTTTTCTCAACATTCAGGCTCTGCGTGTGCGCAGGTCTTTCGCGCACGGTGTTCGGTTCACAGGTGTTCGGTTCACAGGTGTTCGGTTCAGTCGCCGGCCTCGGAGGCGGTCAGGCCGTCGGGGTCGAAGCGCAGGTTGCGGCTGACGACCAGGCGGGCGATCTCGGCCACCCCCACCCCCTGGGTGAAAGCGTGGGCGCGCAACCGCACGAACGCCTCCGCCAGGCTCGCGTCCAGCTGAGCCGCGATCATCCCGGTGGCTTGGTAGACCTCCGCCCGGCTTTCCTGCATCGCGCCGAGGGGCTGCACCTCCTGCGCGGGGCCCGCCCGGGGGTGGGCGGTGTGCAGCATGACGCCGAGCGCGGCCGCGGCGAACGTGAGCGCATCAGCCAGCTGCTCCACTGCCAGCGGCCCGGATCGGGCTCGGTACAGATCCAAAGTGCCCAGCCGGATCGCGCCGGCCTGCAACGGGAAGGCGAACACCGCCCGCGCCCCGGCCTGCACCGCGGCCGGGGCGAGCCACGGCCAGCGGGCCGCTGTCGCCGCTGAGCCCAGGTCGGGGGCCAGCGACGTGCCGCCGAACGCCCACGCCTCCACCCCCGGGCCCTCGCCCAAAGAGAACTGCAGCTCGGCCACCCGCCGGGCCACCTCATCGGTCGCGTGCACCAGGCTCTGGCTGTCCAACCCCGTCGACAGCGACAACGCCGCCCCGTCCACGCCCACCGCGGCGCTCACCGCCTGGCACACGTGCTCAGCGGCGACCGGCTTCCCGCCGGCGCATTCGATGATCAGCGCCCACGCCTTGGCCGCCCGCGCCCCTCGGCCCTCGCCATTGATCGCCACCCGGCGATCACCGCCTCACCACCCGAGGGCGTCGTCGCACGTCAAGTCGCTGTCACCCCCACCATCGCACCTTTGGCCACCCACCGCAGTAAATACCGGATTTGCTGCGGCAGGCCGATGGCCATGGTCATACTGACCTGGACCGCCTCGCTCGGTAATCGAGGTCGAGGTGTACGCATTTACTGCGGCAGAGCGAAGAATCCCGATCATGAGCGCGAGCACCGCCGAGGTGATCCCCCTCGGCCAAGTTCGCCCCCAGACCTACGGCGACGCGGTCGAGGCCTACCTGCGCTCGGCCGGGATCGGCGAGTCATCCAAGCGGATCTACCGCATCTCGCTGACGACTTGGGCTTGGCTCGCCTGCGGACTGCAACCGCCGCTCGGTAAGGACCGCCGCGGTGCCAAGGCGCCGACGCTGTGGTTCGCGGCTCTCGCCGATCCGGCGAGCGCTGAGCTCCTCGCCGGAGCCTTCGTCGAGCGGGCCCGCCTGGTGGACGCCGACACCGTCAACCGAGAGCTTTCGATCATGAAGGCCGCCATCGGCTGGTGGCTAAGGCGCGGCTTGCTCGCCGACAACCCGATCCGCGGGATCGAACGACGGCCCGCCCCGCCCGACCGGACTAAAGCCCTGTCCCCACGATCAGCTCGCCGCCCTGTTCGACCTCAAGGCCGGCGTCCGGGAGAAGACCCTGTGGAAGATGCTGTATGAGACGTGCGCCCGAGCCCAGGAGATCCTCACCCTCGACATCGCCGACTCAAAGGCCGCGCTCGCGGCCCGGTCTTCCTCACCGACCGCACAGCTCCCGCCCGCACCCCGACCACGGACGTGTGCAAGATCACCGACCGGGCCCGGCTGTCCTACCGGCGCGCCGCCGAGCTGTTCGAGGCACTCACCCGGCCGCTGGCACACCCCGGAATCGCCGACGCAGCCGAACTCGAACTACGCGGCGGCTGGACGCTGCACCAACTCCGCCACACCGCCCTCACTCACGAAGCCGAGGACGGCACCAACATGCCAACCCTCCTCGCCCGATCCCGGCACGCCTCCGTCCGATCCCTGGAACGCTACGCCAGGCCAGGCGTCGACGCCGTCGCCGACCACGTGGCCGGGCGCGACCCCGCCGCTCGCCGACGGTCCATCTGAGCGGCCAGGATCAGCGCAGGTCCTCGGTGATCGTCCAGCCCCGGTTGCGGCCCATCCGGGTGAGCTGCCGGCGCAGGTCAGCGATGCGTTCACGGGCGTCGGGGCCGGCGATCCGTCCCGCGATCACGCTCGTTTGGGGCTCAAGACACGTTTCTTAGTGCGCCACCCGCGTTTGACGGCGCGCCGCGCCGGGAGCTGATGCGTCCAACCACGCCGTCGTAACAGCAGCTCGTTAGCCGCTGGACTCGAGCGGAGTCTGTCAAGGCCCTGTTCTCGTATAGCTACCGCCAGGTGGCGTGTAGCACTGAGTAACTTCCATAGCCCTCGTTTCCCCGCCCTGACCGCCTCGTCGAGCTGAACGAGTGACGGCGAGGGGTGGGGTGGATGCGGCAGGACTGGGAGCCGGAAGACCTGATCGAGGTCTGGACGCTGCTCGAAGACGACATGAAGAAGGTCCGGAACAAGTCCGGGGCGACCCGGTTGGGCTTCGCTTTGTTGCTCAAGTTTTTCGAGGTGGAGGCCCGGTTTCCGGAGTCTGCCAAGGAGATGCCTGCGGCGGCAGTGGAGTACGTGGGTGGCCCAGCAGGTGAAGGTTCCCGTCGGTGCGTGGGCGGACTACGACTGGCAGGGCGACCGGATCAAGCGGCACCGCAAGGAGATCCGGGAGGCGTACGGGTTCCGGGCGAACACCGAGGAGGACCAGGGGCGGCTGGCCGAGTGGCTGGCCGCTGAGTTGTGTCCGGTGGAGTTGTCGCGGGATCGGCTGGCGGCGGCGGTGGTGGCCCGGTGTCGTAACGACCACATTGAGCCGCCGGCCCCGGGGCGGGTCGGGCGGCTGGTGGGCAAGGCCGTCAAGGACTTCGAGGCCCAGTTCTGCCACAGCAGGGTGGAGCGGATCTCACACGCGACGCGCTCGCGCCTGGAGGACCTGGTCGCAGGCAGCCAGGACGAGACGGGCGAGGGAGCGGACGGTGAGGGCGCGGTGTCGGGCGGCGGGCGGTCCCACTTCGCCGAGCTGAAGGCCGACCTGGGGGCGCCGGGACTGGAGAGCCTGCTGGCGGAGGTGAAAAAGCTCCAGTGGGTGCGGCGGTTGGAGCTGCCCGCAGACTTGTTCGCGGACGTGTCGGAGAAGCTGGTGTTATCTCGGGTGACTCTCAGTCGTGCGGCAAGTACTTCAAGTAGTGTGATCGGCTACTTGGCGCACAGTATCTGGGGGTCCGTACGGCATGTTGGACAGGTCAGATGCGCCCGAGCGGCACTATCGGGCCGGCAGCACCTCGGAGACCTCCGCCTGGAGCCGCATGGGCACGAGTCGTCGCGTCCCAGCTTCTCGATCAGCTCGGTGTCGACGCCGACGCGCCGTCACCGCGGATCCGTGGCTGGCTCATTCCTGCCAGACTTTCGCGGTCCGGTCGGCGCTTTCGGTAACGAGGACGGAGCCGTCGGCGTTGAACACCGCCGAGAAGAGCTGGCCCCTGTGCCCGGTGAGGGTGACGGCCAGGTCGCCGGTCCGGGGATTCCACACCTTCGCCGTGCGGTCGACACTGGCGGTGGCCACCATGGAGCCGTCGGGGCTGAACACCGCCGCGTACACGAAGCCCTTGTGCCCCTTGAGGGTGGTGGTCAGGCCGCCGGTCCTGGTGTTCCACACCTTCGCGGTGTGGTCGCTGCTCGCGGTGACCAGCAGCGAGCCATCAAGGTTGAACACCGCGGACGCGACTTCGATCTTGTGTCCGGAGAGGGTGGCGATCACATGGCCGGTTCTGGGATTCCACAGCTTCGCGGTTTGATCGCTGTTGGTCGTGGCCAGCACAGAGCTGTCCGGGTTGAATTCCAGGGACCAGGAGAAGAAGGCGCGGTGATCGGCGAGGGTGGCGATCAGCTTGCCGGTCCCGGGGTTCCACACTCTCGCCGTGCGGTCATCGCCGGCGGTGGCCACCATGGAGCCGTCGGGGCTGAATGCCGCGACGTGGACGTCGTCCTTGTGCCCTTTCAGTGGCGTGATCAGTGCGCCCGTCGTGGCGTTCCACACCATCGCGCTACCGTCGGCTCCGGTGGTGGCCACGACAGTACCGTCCGGGCCGAACGCCGCGGAACGGATGTCGTCATCGTGTCCGACGAGGGTGGTGACCAGGGCGTTTGTCGTGGCGTTCCACACCTTCGCGAGGGCGCCGTTGGTGGTGACGACCAGGATCGCGCCGTCGGGCCGGAACGCCCTGCTCATGATGGAGTCGCCCTGCCCCTGGAACGTGGACCGGAGGTGGAAGCGGGCGGTGGCGGGCTTGGCGCCGGTGGCGGGGCGGGGTGTGCTCGCGGAGGTGCCGGCGTCCCTCATGCGGCTGACCAGGAATGAGACGCTCGCCGCCGATGCTACGACGGCGCCTCCGCTCAGGAGCATGCGGCGGGACATCCCAGGCAGTGCCGTCGGCTCGGGCGGCGATGAGGTCCGCCGGGGCGAGAGCCGGGCCTGTTCGTTGCTCCGCAACCGGGCGAGGACGTCAGCGGTGCGGGCGGGGCGCCGGGCGGGCTTCTTGGCCAGGAGCTCGCCGATGAGCCTGTCGAGCCCGGCAGAGACGTCAGGGCGTGCCTTACGGACGCGGGGAGGCGCGAGGTGCAGATGCCGCCCCATCAGCTCTTCTGTTCTGCCGCCAGCGAAGGGCGGATGCCCGGTCAGCAGCGTGTACAGGATGCCGCCCAGCGCGTACAGATCGGTACGGTGATCGACCTTCCTGCCGAGCCACTGCTCGGGAGCCATGTACATCGGGGTGCCGACGATCCCGGTGAAGGTCTGCTCCGTGGAGGCTCCGGCCACGTGCGCGATGCCGAAGTCGCAGATTTTCAAGCGGTCGCCCGGCAGCACCATCAGGTTGGCCGGTTTCAGGTCCCGATGAACCACCCCCATCTCATGGGCGGCCACCAGCGCGTCGGCGATCTGCACCGCCAGCGCCATCACCCGCGCCAGCGGCAGTCCACGGGCATGGTCGGCAAGCTCGGCGGCCAGGTCACGGCCCTCCAGGAACTCCATGACCAGATACCAGTGACCGTCGTACTCACCGAAGTCCTCGACCTGGGTGATCCCCGGATGCTCCAACCTGACGACGATCCTCGCTTCCTGCCGGAACTTCCAGAACGCGATCGCCTGCGAGGCCATGATCGTCCGGTTCAGGAGCTTGATCGCGACGGGGCGGTCCCGCAGCAGGTCATCGGCCTGCCACACCTCGCCGAAGCCGCCGCTGCCCAGAGGCCGCCGCAGCCGGTACCGGCCGCCGATCCGCAGCCCAGGCTCCACCGATCACCCGCAAGCCTGCCGGACTCCACCGTACGGCCAGACTTCACCGTACGGCGGACGGACACCGTGGCGACAGGCGGGCCTTGACGCCGGGGTGTTCTGGCATACCTACATTGCGATGGCCGTCGGCCTTGTTCCTGGAGGCCACGGGCGATGAACGTGACCGGGTCCAAGTCCGGAAGGCCTTCCTGGACCTGGGGCCTGTACGGAGTTGAGATCAGAGGGATTGCCTGCGCTGTGGGTTCCGGTCCTGGTAGGCCATTGCTATGGCGCGTGGAGACCTCACCGACGAGGAATGGTCCTTGATCGAGCCGCACCTGCCCTTGGGTGAGCGAGGCCCGATCCCTGACCTGCGGCTGCAGTTCAACGCCGTGATGTGGCGGTTTCGAGCCGGTTGCCCGTGGCGGGATCTGCCTGCGGAGTACGGGCCATGGTCCACGGTAATGTCGATCTGACTGGCGATCTCCTCGCTGACCTGCTGGTTTGCGACAGAGACATGCCCATGTCGCAGGGGGTGGCTTCCCGTGGCTAGACAGTTCGCGGCCCAATACACCGACGAGGACGGCGTCGAGCATACGAGCCACTTGGTGCCGCGTGTCAAGGCCATCGCCTTCGCCTGCATTTTGCGTGAGGACCTGGCCCCAACGCCGCAGTGGTGGCTTGACAGCTTCGAGGCGGCTGATCCGGCTGGTGACCGAGGCTCAAAGGCTGTGATCAGTGTTCGCGCGCGTAAGCGTAGAGCGTCACGACGGTGATGAACGCCACCTCGATCCCCAGCACCTTATCCAGAATGGTGAAGCCTGAAATATCTGACGGAACCAGGACCTGACGCAGGGAAATGACCGCCAGCAGAGCGGCCGCCAGCTCCAAGGGACTGGTGTTCTTGCTCTGTCGGCGCAGTGCAAGGGCGAGGACGAGCAGGACAGGGGTCGCCAGGATGGCGTACACGAAGGCGAGCGCGTTCGGGCGGCGGGTGAGGTCGACCTGGATAGCCGTGTCCAGACGTAGCCGGTGGACCACGTTGTCGTCGGGCCGGGTGCCTTCGACCTTGCCTCCGGTGTCCACGTAGTAGCTGTGCGCGTTGTCGCCCAGGCGCGGGAGCGTCCAGTCGCTCAGGTTGTCGTCAAGTTCGATGGTGGAGATGAAGAGCATGAGCGTCCGCTGCGACATCCGCTTCGTCCCGTCGGACAGCGGTGGCAGTTCGACGCCGTCGGAGACGGTGATCTCAATCTGGAATCTGGCGGAGTAGCGGTCGTGCGGGTAGGCGGTCATGGAGCCCGTGAGCGGCACCTTGAAATCCGGCAGCGGCGCGAACACGGCGTACATGTCACGCAAGCGGATCTGAGTGGAAACCGTCTGCGTGGTGATGCCCGACCTGGCGACACCAGTGGCGCCCGACCAAACTCTCATTGTCCCGAAAGCCTCTTCGTCCACGTCGGGTAGCCCCAGCCGCAGATCCGCGCTGAAAGTCGCCTCACGTGCGCGTAGATCGATGTCGCGAACGCTCAAGAAAACTGTGCCGTCAGAGGACAACTGCGCGCCGATCTGGCTGTTAGGCCCGCCCAGCTCGTCGCCGCCTCTCATCGGGAAAGCAGCCCAGATAGCTAAGAGAAATACGGCTAAGGCCACTAATGCGAGCGTCGCACGCACTGATCACTCCGCTGAGGTCTACGGCTTTTCAAATTGGGCCGGTCGGCGATTGGGTACGCCTTGTCGACCAGTGTGAGCCACGCCGGGTTGCGCCGCCATGCATATCGAACTGCGGATGCCATCCATGCCAGGAACGCCTCCACCGGCTCAACGGGAAGCCCGTCCGCGGCCACCACGGTGTACGACACCGGGGCACCGTCTGGGGACCGAAGCCGCTGTACGGCGAACCCACCCATCTCAGGGCCTCCATCACAAAGACACGGC
>NZ_JBAHWD010000073.1:0-12469 GCF_037044575.1 Nonomuraea sp. LPB2021202275-12-8
CTAACCACGGCCTCACCGTGCGAAGGGCAGCAAAGCTAGCATAAATTCTACAAGTGCCACTTCAGTATCGGAATGAACTGCTCAGTTGGGTTCGAGAAGCGCTAAACGCCGCCGAACGCGAGCCCCTGACTACACACCGTCGGTGGCCGTCGTAAGGGAGAACCTCGGATGACCAACATCCATTATCGCATGCCTGCACGACCCTCCCAACGCATGGGTACGTGAGGAATCCCGTCATCTATGAATTCAGGGCCAGCAGGCACAAACCCTGCTGCCCTGTAGAAATCTACAACGGCCAATTGCCCATCTAGTATTAGTGGCGCCCCGCCGTACTCTTGCACAGCCGATTTCAGCAGAGCAATACCGTAGCCTAGTCGCCGACGAGAATGTCGGGTACAGACTCGCCCGACCCGCGCCCCAGATCCTTCCGGTACTACGCGCAAGCACGAGGCAATATCGCCGTCCTCTGAGACCCAGAAATGAGTTGTCGAAGACCGCAGGTCCTTACCATCTATATCGGCATAGATGATGCCCTGCTCAACGATGAACACGTCGCTTCGTAAGCGCAGCAATCCATGCAATACCGCTGTGGATAGTTCCGGACCGGCCTTCATGCTCACAGTGGGCACGTCTGCCTCCCTCCGACACCCTTGCCACATAGATCTCTGGGGGCCATGTGTAACGCAATGAGACGCCCATGCCCGCCTGCCGTATCGAATCCTTGTTTAAGCAGTCGTACCTCTTGCCTCCGGCCAGCCCGGATTGCCGCGATTCACGGTTGACCGGTACCCCACCCCAGGGAGTAGTCTACCCTCCGAGGGTAGCTGGCACCATGTCGCTGTCTGTCACTGCCGAACGATCGCGGCCCCATGCTTTCAGCTATGCACAATGTTTGCATCATGGACATGACGTCTGTCAACTCGGCGCTTGAAACAAGCAACAATGACTACGAGGAGACCACGAGATGAGTAAAACTGCACTTGTGACAGGGATGGATTCCAGTGCCATTGCGGTAGGTATCTGCGAGAGCCTATTGCGGTCTAGTTTCAAAGTCTTCGCGACCTCAGAGGGAAAATACGACGCGGGCAAAGAAGAGCGCGAGCAGTTTGATGGTGCGCACACCGAATTTACTCCGGTAAGCTTTGAGAGCGTTGACTTCACCTCAGAGGCCAGCATTGCTGAGCTGATCTCACGCCTGGAATCCGAAATTTTCGACGTAATAGTGAACTGCGCCGGTACTATCGCCTTCGCTGATGATGGATCCTTGCGCGATGAGAGTGCCGATTTCTCGTTCAAGGAATTCAATCGTGTTTTGCAGTACAATGTCACTTCCATTGCTGCAGTCTGCCTGGGACTCAAAGAGAGTGTGAAGCCTGGCGGGGTCATCATCAATGTGACCAGTGTCGCTGGACAAGAAGGAGCCTTCGCCACGATCTCTTACAATGCCAGTAAGGCAGCAGTGGACAACCTAACTAAGTCTCTCGCCAACGTGTTGGGCCCTTCAAAAGGAATTCGCGTGAATGGCATTGCGCCGGGCTGGATTCCGCCCAATGCGGGAGCAGCTGCCGGCGGCGTCGTGGCCCTCGGAAACGCCTTGACACCTTCTCAGGTGATCGGAACGCCTGATGATGTGGCGAAGGCTGTCGCGTTCTTGATTGACGCGCCATTTCAAAATGGATCGATTCTACGCGTTGATGGTGGCGTGAGCGCCAGTTATCTACCGTACATGATGGAGAGTTTGGAGCTGCAAGGCTTCCCCGTTAGCGATGCAATCGACTCACTCGCAACATTGGTTCGCACCGCGAAAGAGGACATGTCAAAGCCTAGGCCGTCATAGAGAATTATGAGGTGTCGGACTCGGCCCACAAGCTCAAGACCACATCGTCTCGCGGGAGCCGACAACACACGCGGGGCATGTCACTGTGCGATATGTCCTAGCGTTGGCGAGGCTACGATGCTGTAAGACGCTGACGCAGACGAGTATCGATTGCTCCTACGTAGCGATTCTCCTGACCAAGAAGAGCCGCACAAATGATTGCGGCGCCAATGAATTCTTGCCGCGGATATCGAGCATGAGGCGGCCAGCCGAAAACGATATTGTTGAGGAAATCGTCGGCGAGTCTCTCGGGTGACCCATTGAAATTTTGAGAGCGGTCTCTTGCTGAGAAGAACTCACTGAGTAGTTCCGCCGCTTCTTCAGTCCGGCCTGCCTGCGCCAGGAAGTATATCTGTTCATACTTGGCTAGGAGAACATGCTGGTGCCCAGAGCCGAGCAAGAGCTCCCAATCATCAGCGAGTTGGCCAAACATGTCGGCGGCTATTTCTGGTTTGCCGCCCCATCCGACAAATCTACTGAGGACGTGACGCGTCTGGTAAGTCCGCGGGTCGTCGTTGCCGAATACGCGTCGACGATCTGCAAGCAGTTCTGTCAACGTTTCCACCGCACGTCCGACACTTCCCGCTCGACCCAAGCTGTAGCCCAGTTCGTGTCGTGTAGCAAACGTGTCTGGGTGCGAGGGGCCAAGGTGCTCTGACTGGTCTTGCAGAAGTTTTGAGAAGAGGTCCACCGCTTCCGCGTTCTCGCCGGCTTCAGCAGTGTAGAAGGCATGGCGGTGGCGTGAGGCGAGGGTGTCTTGGTGGAAGGGACCCAAAATCCTGGCTTGATCGTCGGCAAGAAGTCGGAACATGGCTACTGCATCCCGCAAATTTCCAGCGCATGCTGAGTAATACGCATACTGGTGTCGCACTCGAAACGCGGCCTCCGCATCTACTGGTCCGGCCTTCGCCCACCTGGCGATGACCTCTCCAAGCATCCGTACCGCTGTTTCGGGATCCCCGACTTCGCCAATTGCAGACGCCAAGGCGACGTCAGAGCGCGGGACTTGCCCTTCAACGGCTTTGCGGTAGGCCTTCACGGCGATGTCATATCGAAATCTGTAGAACGCTGACTCGCCAATGTTGAATGCTTCAGCGGATGACGCCTCCGCAAGTAGCTCATGCCAAACAAAATCTGGAACACCGAACTCGCTAGGTAGATCAATCAGATAGTCAAAAGCAATATATTGATTGGAGCGGCTGGTAGGCATTAGCAAACTACTGGCGCCGTTACTCAACGATGTCGCCCAGTCAAGTGCGTCCTCTTCACTCTCTGGCCGTAGTAGGGCGCCACCCCGCAATTCAATGTACTTTTCGGCCAAGCGAGACAGCAGTTCGTACGCCACAGGTTCGTGTACGCCCGCCCGACGGCAATCAACCGCCGCTGCCACGAGTGCAGCACCGCGCGGGTGAGCCCCAGGCCTCCATGCATTACTCCAGTCGTGCACCAGTTCTGGGGCGGCAGCGAGTATCTCCGCAACGCCGAACCGATCTGCTAGTCGTAGAGCGGAATGGATCCGCTCGTCGTCGGCGAACATCTGTGCTTGCTGCAGCTCAGAACGGCTCCATAGTCGTCGCAGTTCGACGGTTGTGGCCAGAGCGATGGCATCTCTAGCAGCATACCAAGACTCGCGTTCATTACCGACAAGCTCAGATTCTGCGCGAAGACTATATCGGTCATGTTCTGAGGTTCGGAGAGTCGCAACGATAATTGCACGATGCTTTGTTGCGCCCAAAATCCTGTTGATGAAGGAGACCGTCAATCCTTCAGTCCCAAGAAAGCGTTCCAAGTCATCCAGCCACAAAACCGAGCGCTGGTGCTCGAGGATCACAGGCATGCACGCGTGTAGTGACTTTCTATCTATCGGTGCGATGAGGTAATGGTCAGGATACAGGGCCCGAACCGCCTCATAAGCAGAACGGCTCTTTCCGGCGGTGGATTCCCCGACCACTAGGACGAATCGGTCTTGCGTGAGCAGTCTCCGCAATTCCTCATCCGCATCTCGAGGAACATAGGCAGGGGTTCGCCTCGCCTGGCTCGCGGTCTCGCCGGCGTTACGCTGTGTGATCGCCGGATGGACTCGCAGCGAGACCGGGTCGATCAGTTCTCTGAGCCTATAGGGCTTTCCATGTTCGTGGACTGCCAACAGTTGTTGCATCAGCAACTCGTTCCGCTCCCTTGAAGATCGTATCCACGCCTGCCCTAGCGAAAGGGTCACGGCCGCCCCGACAGTCAGCACTGATGCAACAGCGAAGGCTATCGGTTTTCCGACCCATTGGGCTGAGATGAAGCTGGCGAAGGTGCCGAGGATCAGGGCTCCTGCGAGGAGACTCCATCCGCGCATTCGTGACGGTAACCACCGCATGCTGTGAAACCGACCTTTCCAGGGAAATTACCCATTGATACAGTCGGCAAGGTAGGAGATAATGATACCTCGGTTCTCTCCGAACGGCTAGATCCTAAACCACAACGGGCGGTGGCATCATGACGAAAAGTGATCAATCCCGTCATCGACTGAGTCCTGGCGCTCATCTCTTCCGCTGGATGACCTTTGATGTCGAGCAATTATTGCCGAGCGGTTGGCGGCGTGACATCTCGGAATCTGCAAAAAACTTTAGTCGTATTCGAATTCTATCGGGCTTACACAGTTCCTCGCGCGAGGGTCTCTATCCGGAACCATTGCCAATTCACGGGGTATCGGGAGATGTCGTTGCAGGGCGCCACGCCTGGGTTTCTGACCTGTATACAGGCTTGTTCAGGGCCTTGGCGGAGGAGGTTTCGGGCGAGGTAGCTATTTGTGCGCGTGAAGTCCGTCATGCAGCAGTTCTAAACGTTGCACATGACAATGGGGGCCGATATGAATGCCATGTTGACACGAATCCCATAGAGGGCTTGCTATTCGTCACTGACCATCCAAGGGGCTCGGGCGGGGAATTGGTGGTGTCGAACTCGTTCGACGTGAACAGCCCGGAGGAGGTGGATCGATACTGCTCGATTATCAGACCCGAATCGGGGAAGTTGGTTTTGTTCGATGGTCGCTGGAATCCGCATTATGTCCGCCCGCTTATCTCAGACCCGTTACGCGTCGTCATCGCCATGAATTTTTATACGTCATCGTGTCCGGAAGAAGCCAGGCCAGTCGATTTGGACCCGTATTTGTACGGCGAGGGGGGGAAGGCGTGATCGAAGTTCGTACGGCCGGTCGCAAGTGGGCGACCTGCCCGACCGTCTGACCTCGATGACTCATGCGGAGTACGTGTCGGCTGAACCGGGCGTCTCGGCGGCGGTTTTCGCCTGATCATCCATTTTCTCGTGTTCTGCGGGCTGGCGCCGCCTTCCGAGGCGTTCGGATGGGCGGCGGTTTCCACGGGCCGCCGGGGTTCGGCGTGACCTCTCTTATTGGGTTGTCAGGCGTGTTCGTGCTGGTCAGCTCAGTGCTGGCAGAGCGCATGGGCGCTGCCAGCAGATGAGGAGCGCGCTTGTCCATGGCCACGTGGTGCTGATCTTCAGGACTCGCTGGCGGGCGTGGGAGACCAGCCGGGCGGGCAGGTGCCACAGGCAGTAGCGCATGGTCTGCGGTTCGGCTCGGACCAATTCGGCGTCATCGTGCAGGCCCAGCAGCCGGATCCAGGCATCCAGGTCGGCGGCGAGGTTGGCCGTCAGCACCCAGCCGACGTTGACGTTCCATGTCTTGGACGGCCGGTTGCGTAACCCCATCGCCTTGTTGGTGCGCACTCGGTCCTCGACCTCGGCGTGATCACGGTGGGCAGCATCGATGAAGGCGAGCTGGTGGCTGCCGGGGACGCTGCGCAGGCCGCGAGGGCCGAGGTTTGGTGGCGGTGATCGCGTATTTCCAGCCGGTCTTCTTCTCCAGGTCGGTGAGCTGCGCCGTGTCGCGGGCCGAGGGCCGCACGCGGCGGACCAGCAGGCGGACAGCCCACGATGTGGCGCGCTCGTCCAGGCCGGTGAGCTCGGCCACCTGCGCGTGCGGGTGGAGCTCGCCGTCCTGGCGGATGGCGCTCTGCCAGGCTGTGGCGGGCAGCTTGGCGATCGCACTCTCATCCGTTTCGGTGATCTTCCAGCCGACGGTGAAGCGGACAGTGCGCCGGGTGGTGTTCAAGCCCTTCATGTGCTCGACCAGGTCGTGGGTGGCACCCGCGCCGTCGATCCGGATCCAGATCTTTGCCCGGAAGCCGTCGGGAATCTGTCTGATGGCTTCGGTGAGGACCTGCACGTGGTCGGTGACGGTGTTGGAGCCGGCGGAGCCGGTGCGCAGCAGCATCGCCAGGCACTCATGGGTGTTGGCGCACCAGGCGGCCAGCGGGTGGAAGCCCCAGCCCTTCTTGAACGTGGCCGAGGCGCCCTGTTTGTTGGAGTGGGCGGCTATCAGCGTGGCGTCCAGATCGAGCACGATCCACCCGGTCAGCACCTTCCCGGCCACCTCCAGCCAGGGGAATCCCGTCTCGGTGGCGGCGATCAGCTCCCACACATGCCGCCGCACCCGGGCACGAGCTCGGGCGAGTCTGGCCCGCAGCGGCTCCGATGCACCGATCGGCTCCAGCGCCCGGCGGATGGTGGAGCTGAGGCAGGGGTGCCGAACAACTGCTCGTGGTGAGCCAGCAGGGAGATCTGCCGCATGCTGGTCGCGCCCAGCGTGATCGCCATCGCGAGCTGGACGAGCACCACGCCCCGGTCCCATACCGGCGAGCCGCCCAGCCGGGCGAACACCCCGCCGAGTGCTCCGGTCAACCCTGTCTGATCAGCGCATTTACGCAAGAGCACGGCTCCCGCGTGCCCGATAAGCCCCTTGCCGTCCCCGCGGACAGACAAGCGGCGGTCCCATGCCGTAGCGTTCACCCGGAAGGTGCGTCCGTTCTGTGCGATGTTCGTGATCTAAGCAGTCAGATCATCGCAGGTCGGAGGCACCTTCTTCAGTTATCGATCTTCAGAGTGAATTACCGGCTGAATAACCGAGGTTTGATGTACAGCAGGTCGTGGACGTCGTCCCAGTACATGACGTAGAGGTGGTGGATGACTTCTTCCACGGCAGGAAGCAGGCCCCATTGGACGGGGGACTGTTCCTCGGTGACGAACCAGAGCACACGGTCGCGTCTGTTGACGGCGATGGGATAGGTGAGCAGGTTCTCTTCGGGGAAGACTTGGTAGACGTTCGTCGGGGTCCAGTCCTGGCAGCCGGTTCTGTACACCACCGCGCTCATCTTCGGCAGCACCGACTTGATGGACACCTCTTCTGGCCCGGAGCCGAAGGCGGCCTCGAAGTCACTGACGTCCTCCTGTTCGCCAACGGCCCGCTGGGAGAGGTCACGGACGATGAGGTTCCAGTCGGCGTCTTCGGCATAGAGCTGGCGAAGGTGCTCGTCGAAGGGGGCGTCGGATCGCGATGCCACGACAGTGGCGTTGCCCACCGTGGTTGAGGACACGCGGGCGAAGCGTCCGATGAACTGAAGCGTGATGCCGAGGCTCTTGTGCGTGTCGTGGAGAGCCGCGACCTTGAGCTGCGGCAGGTCGAAACCTCCTCCCAGCATCCCCACGCAGATGATCACACGGGACTCGCGTCGATCCAGTGCGTCGAGGGCGGCCTTGGCTTTCCTGCCGCTGAGCTTGCTGTGGATGACCATGGGACTGAGCTCCGGAGCGAGCTCCTCGTACAGGCTCAGCAGTTCGTTGGCTCGGTTGATCGAGCTGGTCCGTGCCATGAGGAGGTGATCGTGGCCGTTGTCGAGGTCGGTGTGCAAGCACGACAGGGCGCGTTCGGCGATGTCTCTGTCCGGGTCGTCGAAGCTCAGTACGGAGATGTAGTCAATGCCGGCGAAGTATCCCTGAGCCTGCGCTTCGCGAAGCGGGAAGGCGTAAACCACCCGCCCGCCGAGTGGGCGCCCGTCCGTCCTGAAGGGGGTGGCGGTGAACTGGACGACGGGCCGGCCTTCGAAGGCGTCGCGGATCTCGCTCCAGGTTCTGGCCGCCACATGGTGTGCCTCGTCGATGAACAGGTGACTGAACTCCGCCAGGAAGGCTGTCCGGACGTCTTCGGGGAAGCCCGACAGCGCAGCGGGAGTGGTGACCACCACGTTGCACGTCTGCGCAAAGGAGCGCGCGCTGTCGTCGGACTCGAAGCGGTGCTCCACTCGGCCCACCACAGGGCGTTTGAAGGGACCGGTGACGATACCCAGTTCCGGCAGGATGCCAAGGGTCTCGAACTTGCCCGCGGTCTGACTGCGCAGCACGTCGGACGGTACGAGGACCAGCAGGCGCTCCGGGCGCGCGGCCGCATAGATCGCCACCATGGTGTCGGTTTTGCCGGTGCCGGTGGGCATCACGACTGTCGCAGGGTGGTGGCTGCCGGTGGTCCAGTGGGCAAAGACCGCCAAGAGGGCGCCGGTCTGGGGGGCACGCAACCCTCGAGGGCTCTGCGCGTCAAGCCCGGGAAGGCGAAAGGCTCCCTCGAGAGATGCCCATGCTTCGGCTGGAGCGTGGGCCGCGGCGGGGCCGCCCCAGGCGAACCGTTCCTTTTCCCGCACGAGGTGCACGAATTCTGGGGCGGATCCTTTGACGACAGGCCAACGCTGGTCCTCCGCGACAGCCCATACTGACTCGTTTTCATTGACAAGACGGGCCTTGCGCGGTGGAAAAAGGAGCTGGCGTGCGGTGTTCTTGTCAACTCTGATCGAATCGGACCATCGCGAAGGCAATTCGATCGAAAGTCCCTCGACATCAACGTCGTGCTCCATGTGTCTCCCGCGAGACGCACCAACGGGCGCATCCCCCTCAGGAGCACCACTTGTTGACCCCAATCATAGGCCCAGGAGCGCGCCCGCGTGGGTTTACGGCCACTGCTCATCGTTCACAGGTCAATGGCCGACGGCTTGATAGGGGTCGTCATTATCATGACCAAGATGTTCTGGAGCCGGGGGAGTGAAAAGCTTCTTTCTCGGCTCATCAAAGCGCTGGATAGTTGATTCGGACGCGTCCAGTCGACAAAGAGCCCTTGTGCGAAGAGTACGACTTGGTTGCCGCCTGCCCTTCTCGCGGCGCATGCGCCCGGGTTCGAGGCCTGACGTCTATGAGAACGGGTCCGTGTACGGGCGGTCTTTCACCCGGTCATAGATGCGGCGCAACCATGGCTGCCGAACCGCCGCCAGCCGCTCTAGCCTCGATCTTTCATGATCTTCGTGTGGTCGGCTGAGGCGTTCGGCTGAGGGTTGATTTCGCGTGGTGATCAGCGTGGTGGCCCGGCTGTCGCGTCGGGTGAGCGGGGGTCCACGGGCCCGCGGTCGTCCTTTCTTCGTTGTAGGAGTGGTGGGCGGCGGGTCAGGTCGGGGCGGGCAGGGCTTGCAGCCGGTCCAGGGCGGTTATGACCTGATGGGCCCAGGGCCATCGGGCGGTCAGGCGCAGGTGTCGGCGCCGGCCGCCGCGGATCAAGCGTCCGGCGACGGCGAACAGGCGTAGTCGCAGGCGTTTGGGTTCGTAGCGGCGGGCGGCCGTGCCGTGCAGGGCGAGTAGTTGCATCCAGGCGAGCAGGTCACAGGCCAGGGCGACCAGTTCGGCCCAGATCTGGTTGTGGGCCGCATGGTGCAGGGGCAGGTTGCGCAGGCCGGTGTCTTTGGCGCAGCGGATGCGGTCTTCGGCGCGGGCCCGGCGTCGATGACGCAGCTCCAGGTCGGCGAGTTGCCCGCCGCGGGTGTTGGTGACGAAGCAGGTGAAGCGGTGCCCGTCGAGGTCGGTGAAGCGCAGTTGTGCGCCGGGATGCGGGCGTTCTTTGCGGATGATGACGCGCATGCCCTTGGGCCGGCCGGTCAGCTCCAGCACGCCGGTGATTTCGGCGACCCAGGCGCCGGCTCGGAGCTGGCCGTCGGCGTCGTAGGCGGGGGTGTAGGCGCTGTCGGGCAGGCGCAGGATTGCTTGCTGGATGTCGAGGGTGATGGTGAAGCCGATGGAGTAGGGCAGCCGCCTGCCCGGCGTGGTCAGCCAGGATAGGTCGTGGGTGCCGCCACCGGAGTCGGTGCGGATCAGTACCTGGCGGCGCAGGTGTTTGGGCAGTTGGGCCAGGGCGTGGCGGGTGGTAGTGATGTGGTCGTCGGCGGTGTTGGAGCCGGCGTTGCCGGGACGCAGGTCGAGGGCCAGGGCTTCGCGGTGCCGGCGGCGCCGTGGTCGGCGAAGGCGGTCATGGGGTGGTGGCCGAAGGTCTTCTTCCAGGTTGGAGCGGCCTGTTCCTTGTCGGAGTGGGCGATGACGATGGTGGCGTCCAGGTCGATGGGGATCAGCTCGCCGTCGGCGCCGGGTGCTGCGGGCCCGGCCAGCTTCCAGGCCCGTTCGCGGGCGGCGGCTCGGGCGGCGCGGATGGCTTTGATCGCCTTGGTCTCCTCGCGGGCGAGCCGGGTGATCAGGCGAGAGACGGTCGGGTCGGAAGCGACCGGGCCGAATAGTTCGGGTTGGGCGCGCAGCAGTGCGACGTCGGCCAGGCAGTCACCGCCCAGGGCGAGACTGACGGCCAGATCGGCCACGATCTTGCCGGGATCGTGCACCGCGCGTGAGGAGCGCCAGCGTTGCAGGCTGGTGGACAGGGCCGCGTCCAGGCCGGTGACACGCAGCGTGTGCAGGAGCAGCAGCGCACCCGAATGAGAGACGAGCCCAGCACCATCAGCAGATGCGGTGATCTTGCCGCGGGAGACGATATTCTTCACTTGGAAAGTGCCTTCTGATCTGGCGTGGACAGGACTCTCGACAAGCCCCATCCTCCCAGTTCAAAGGCACTTTTCTTATATGAACGATCAAGCTCGGCGAAATTCGCCGTGAAAGCCCGAGGCTAGCGTGCTGAGAAATACCCGTCCATCGGAAAAGAGTGTGCGGCAGCAGCGGGGGTGGGTCATCACGGCGAACGTCGGCAGGCATCCCGTACGCCGCCGGCACGAGCCGCCGATCATCGTTGCAGGCCATGTACGTCCACACGTCCGCGGCCAGCGGCACCACCGCTCCTGCGTCGCACGGCCACACCTCACCGGTCTGCGGATGCCGTGGCACCAGGGCGATGTCCGTGATGGCGGCGGACAGGCCGGGCCCGGCCAGGACGAGGTGTCGTTCCGGCGGCCCCGGGGGGGAGCAGACTGTCGATCGCCCGGCGAAACGCCTCTGCGACAGGCCCCTCAGGGACGGACACCCGCTTACCACCCGATACTGCCAGCAGGTGCGCCAGTGCCACCGCGACCGCGGCCTCCCATCTGGGGCTCCAGAAACCACGCTGATCAACGGGCGGCGTGCTCGGCAGTTCCTCCCAGTTCATCACCCGCTGGACGGGGCCATCGACGGCGACGGGGCGCACGGAGTCCGGTTCCAGCCACACCACCTGCCAGAACCCGCAGTCGTCGACGCGGGTCGCCACCGGGCAGCCGCACTCCGCGCACGCGAGGTTGAGACCGTACTGGCCGTCCCAGCCGCAACAGCAGCCGCCTAACCGCTCCGGGATGAAGACGGTTCCGCGGACGTCGCCCGGCACGATCGCGATCCTGTTCGGGGGGCCCATGATGCAGTACGTCAGCAGTCGGACGCCATGCTCTTCCGGCTCGGGCTTCAATGGTTGCCAAGGCCGGCCGTCTCCAGGGTCCACCGCGTATGTTCCTGGCTCCAGAAGACCGGGGAGCAGGCCATGGCCGTACTTCTGGCCAGAGTGGTCGGGAAGCGCCACCCGCGCCACCCTCGCGGTCATCACGGTGCCGCACCCCGCACAGGCGAAAACGACCCAAGCAGCCTCCTTCGTCGGGACGATGCGATTTATGGTGGCGCAAATCCCGCCTTGTGTGGAAGCGTTCACGATCTCGTGGGCGAGCGCAGACACGCCGAGGTAGGTGACTGTGCCGCGGACGCTCTGGAAAGCCTTCCTGTGTCAATGGCCCGCATTCGGTCCCGGCTCCACTTCGTGCAGATGCGTCCGGCGCTTTCGCGGCGCATGCTCACGGCGGGACGAAGCTGGGTCCACTACTTCTCCAGCGTTGAAACTTGGCCTACCTGGGACTCGAACGCTCCAGCGACACCGTCAGTACCAGTTCGGCGGCGTTGTTCCTGGCGGCCAGAAGACCGGCAGAGAACAGCGCCGGTGAGGTGGCTGCGGGAGAGCCGGTGAGGTGGCTGCGGGAGAGTCGCGCATCGAGTTCGATGCGAGCATGACCGTTCACTCCGGGGCGAGCCCGGCGCCCCGCCCCTCCACCGCCGGGCGTCTGAGCAGCTTGTCGATGCTGCGGCGTTCGCGTTTGGTGGGGCGACCCGCGCCGCGAGCCCGGACGGCCACCGTTACAGTCTCCTCGCGCGGAGGAGGTGGCGGGCTCTTGTCGACGTAGCATTCGGCGGCCACGGCTGCGCCGACACGCTTGGTGATGATCCGCGAGACGACCACGATGCGTTCGCGCCCCTCGTGCCGCAGCCGGACCTCATCACCGACCGGACGACGTGCGCGGGCTTGACCCGCACCCCGTTGACCCGGACAACGTGACCGCCCCGGCAGGCGTCAGACGCGATCGAATGGGTCCTGGTCAGCCGCACCGACCAGATCCAGCTGTCCGCCCGAGCACTCAACTGCTCACC
>NZ_JBAHWD010000074.1:0-12263 GCF_037044575.1 Nonomuraea sp. LPB2021202275-12-8
CGAGGAGGTCTGACGGTCGCCGTGCGGCGACCTGCGAGTGCCGGCCCGCGCCGGAGGGAAGATGGTCGTCCTCCGGCACGGGTCCGACACGCTGCGGTGGAGCGGAACCGGCCGGGTTCTCCGGGTGCCTCTCCTTGGATGCGCCCGAAGGAGGGCCTTATAGTCGGCACACCGGGAAAGCGCCGATCGAGCGTGGTGGGGCCTCATGGAGATCGAGGGGTCGTTCTGGCGCGCCATCGCGGTCTACCGGTTCGCCTCGCTGGGCTACGCCGCGCTGTTGCTGGCGAGCGCCGGCGGCCACCAGCGCCCTGTCGCGGCCTGGCTCGTCTTCGGCGTCATGACGGTCTGGACCGTGGTCACCACCATCGCGTACTCGACCGCGAGAAACCGCCCACTGTTGGTGACGGACGTTCTCGTCACTCTCGGCTGCATGCTGGCCTCGCCGTACGTCCAGGGACCTGATGCCGGACCGGCGGGCATGATGCCGATCACGGCGACCTGGATCGGCGGGCCCGTCCTCGCCTGGGCGGTGTACGGCGGGCGGCGGGCGGGTGCGGTCGCGGCGGTCGTGCTGTCGCTCGGCGACCTGTGGCTGCGCGGCCTGAACGGATTCGACTTCTCCGTCCCCGTCAACGGGGCCGTGCTCCTGATCCTCGCCGGGACCGTCGTCGGTCACGTGGCCAGGCTGACCAAACAGGCGGAGGAACGGCTGCAACGGGCCGTCGAGATAGAGGCGGCCGGCCGGGAGCGCGAGCGGCTCGCTCGCGGCCTGCACGACTCCGTTCTCCAGGTGCTGGCGCTGGTGCAACGCCGCGGGCTGGAGATCGGCGGGGAAGCCGCCGAGCTGGGACGGCTCGCCGGAGAGCAGGAAGCGGCGGTGCGCGAGATGATCCGCGGCGGGCCGGCCGTGGATGGCGCGGGCCTCGTCGACGTGGGGGCCCTCCTGCGCCGGTACACCACGGCCACGGTAACCGTGGCGACCCCCGCGACCCCGTTGCCGCTCCCCGCCGGCCAGGCCCGCGAGGTCGCCGCGGCCGTGGGCGCGGCGCTCGACAACGTCCGGTGGCACTGCGGCGAGGACGCCAGGGCCTGGGTCTTCGCCGAGAACGACGACGTCTCGATGACCATCACGGTGCGCGACGAGGGGCCCGGCATCCCCGCCGGCCGCCTGTCGGAGGCGGAGGCCGAGGGACGGCTCGGCATCGCGCAGTCCATCCGGGGCCGGATCGCCGGCCTGGGCGGCACCGTCGGTTTCACGTCCGTGCCCGGCCAGGGAACCGAGGTCGAGCTGACCGTCCCCGGTCGGTTTACAGTTACGGCATGACCAGCGCGCTGCGGGTGATGGTGGTGGACGACCACCCGATGTGGCGGGACTCGGTCGCCCGCGACCTGGAGAACGCCGGCTACGAGGTGGCGGCGACCGTGGGCGAGGGCCGCCAGGCGCTCCGCGTCGCCGCCGCCATCCGCCCCGACGTGGTCATCCTCGACCTGCGGCTTCCCGACCTGCCCGGCGTGGAGGTGGCCAGAGGGCTGGCCACCGCCTCCGATCCCCCGCCCCGCGTGCTGGTGTTGTCGGCGAGCGGCGAGCACGAGGACGTGCTCGACGCGGTCAAGGCCGGCGCCTCCGGCTATCTGGTCAAGTCGGCGAGCCGGGAGGAGTTCCTCGACGCGGTCCGGCGCACGGCCGAAGGCGAGCCGGTCTTCACTCCCGGCCTGGCCGGGCTCGTGCTCGGCGAGTATCGCCGCCTCGCCACGCAGAGGCCCGCCAACGACGGGCCGAGCCTCACCGACCGGGAGACCGAGGTGCTACGCCTGGTGGCCAAGGGCCTGACGTACAAGCAGGTCGCCGAACGGCTGGTGCTCAGCCACCGGACTGTGCAGAACCATGTGCAGAACACCCTGAACAAGCTCCAGCTCCACAACCGGGTCGAGCTGGTCCGCTACGCGATCGAGCGGGGGCTCGACGAGGTATAGAGCGCCGGAGGACGGCTCAGAGGCTGTCGACCTTGTACGGGTCGTGCTCGGAGAGCAGCTTGTCCAGGCGCGCCTGGTCGACGCGGCTTGCCGTGGCGACGATTTCCTGCCGATCGCGCACGCACTTGGCCAGCCCGAAGGCCGACGTCACCGTGTACAGCACTGCGACGGCCAGGAAGGCGCGAACCCAGGCATCGATCGGCATGTAGGCGATGCCGATCGCCACGCTGGTGAGCGCCACCCCGAAGGAGATGACGCACTGCGCGAAGAAGGCGGTGGTCATGGCGGGCTGGATTGGTTTCGTCATACCGCCAAGCGTCTGACATCCGCCGGCCGGGCGCCTGAGTACGCGTACCTAACCAGGCTGAGTACGTGAACCGAAAGCCCTGTCGAGTCAGTGGGACGCCTTCTTCCCGTCGGGCTGGATCGCGTACCACTCGGCCCCGAACTCGTCTATGTCGTGGCCGAAGGTGTCGCCCGGCTTCTTGTCGTCGTGGTAGTAGTACAGGGGCCACTTGCCGTAGACCACCTGCTCGGACCCGTCCTTCCGCTTCGTAGTGGACAGCAGGCCGGCCTTCGTCCCTTCCTCGGCCTCGGGCTCGCCCTCGGTGAGGTACGGCGGCCAGTCCTCGGCGCACTCGCCGTAACAGGTCGACTCGCCCTTGGTGTCCTTCTCGAACAGGTAGAGCGTGCGCCCTTCGCCGTCCACCAGAACCTTGCCGATCTTCGTGTCGCCGATGGCCACCGGCGCGTTCGGCGCCAGGCCTGCGCCGCATACGGCGGCCATGGTCACGGCGGCGAGCGTCCCCGTCAGCAGGGCTTGAATTCTCCTCATGACCTCGGCACGGCTGCGCTCCCGCCCCGGTTCACCGCGCGGGACAGCCCTTACCCAAGCCTTACGGTCACCCGGCCTGCCCACGTCACGCTCCGGGAGCGTGCGGGTCTACCGTTCGCAGACCACGCCGTCACCGTCGCGGTCCTGGTACCAGGCGTACTCCGGATCGCGGCCGCGACTGTAGGGGCCGAACCCCGCGGCGTTGGCGTCGCCGCAGGTGCGGAAGCGTGGATCGGTCCCGCCGGTCGGGGTGGGTGTGGGGGTGGCGGTGGGCGTGGCAGTGGTTCTGCTCTGGTCGCACTTGCCGGACCAGATGCGCAACTTCTCCCGCTTGGCCTTCGCCTCCTCGGCGCGCATCACCTTGATGTACCCCTGGGCAGATCGGTACAGGCGGGGAGTAAGACGCGCGGCAGGCGGGTGTGGTGTACCGCTACATGTCAGGAGATGTCGGCCAAGCCGAGCAGCTCCTCGGCGACCAACGGGAGCGCCCGCGGCTCCACCTCGCGCAACGCGCCCAGCGCGGCCGTCCAGGCCGGTCCGCTCAGCACGCGCGCCACCAGTCGCCTGGCCCGGGCCGGCTCGACCGTTCTCGACAGGGCCACCAGGATCTGCGCCTGCCGGTCCGGATCCTCGACCCTGGCGGTCAGCCCTTCGATCCTGTCCGCCAGGCCGCGGGTGGCGGGCAGCCCGGCGCTGTCCACGATCGCCCGCAGCAGATCGACGAAGGCCATGAGCTGCTGGTCCGGATGGGTGATGCGGGCGGGGAACAGGGACTCCGCCCGCTTGGCCGCCGCCGTGACCGTTGCCTTCCTGCCCGGGTCCGCCTTGATCAGGACCGTGAACGCCTGAGCCATGTAGTCGGCCGTGGGAATCTCGTTCGAGGCGATCTCGAGGGCGGCGGCCACGTCACCCCGGTCGGAGAGTGCCTTCACGACGGCGACGTACGCACGCGCCTTGGAGGCCGACGCCAAGATCTGCCTGACCATGACCAGAGCCCTTCTCACCTGCCCCCGGGAGGCGAACGCGGCCGCCACGTCGGCCAGCGCGCCTGGGCGCGTCTCAGGAGACCGGATGCCACGGGCCAGCCGCTCGGCGTGGCCCAGCCGACCGATGCCGGCGAACGCCTTCACCAGGGCGGTCACCAGCCTGGTTCGCCGGCCCTCGTCCTGTACTTGCTGGACCAGCTTCTCGGCCTCCTTCACCAGCTCGCGGTCGCCTCCTCCCTCGCTCGCCATGGCCACGGCGAGCAGCGCATGCGCGCGCTGGTCCGCAGCCGGCAGCGTGCGCGCCAGCGCCCTGGCCCGGCGCAGCGACCCGCGACCGGCCATCGTCTGGGCCAGGCCGACACACGCCTGCCCCCGCCGGTCGGCGTGAGGAATCTTCCGCGCCACCGCCACGGCCCGATCCATGCGGCGGATCTCCTTCACCACCAGGGCCAGCGCCTGCGCCCGGAGATCCGCACTCGACAACGACAGGGCCAGCTCCTCGGCGCGGTCGAGCTCTCCGTGGGCGGCGAGCGCCTTGGCCACCCCCACCAGCGCCCTGTCCTGGTCCTCCGCGCTGATCCGCTCGCGAACCACGAACTCGGCCCGTGCCACGTCCCGGGCGGCGATCAGCCTCACCAGGTCGGTCAGCACCCTCGTCCTGATGGCCGGATCGGGGATCGCGCCGGCCAGCGCCTCGGCACGGTCGAGATCCCCGCCGGCCGCGACCGCTTCTGTTACGGAGACCAGCGTCTGTGCCCGCTGGGTGAACGATGTCCGCGTACGCGCCAGCCTCTCCGCCTGCTCGGCCAGGGCGCACGCCCGATCGGGATCCGGCACCGTCCCGGCCACCGCGATCAGCGCCTGGACCTGGTAGTAGGGGCTTTTGATCGCCGAGGCCACCTTCTCGGCCCTGCTGTCCGCGCAGGCGCCGTACGCCTCCGCCACGGCGACCATCGCCCGGGCGCGCCGCCCTCGGGGAGTGAGCCCGGGGGTGAGCACTTCCGCCTGCTCGGCCAGTTCCAGCGCCCACTCCGTGTCGCCCCTCCTGGCGATCTCCTTCGCCAGGTTGGAGAGCACGTATGCGCGCTGGGCGGGAATCGGGACCTCAGCGGCCAATTCCTCGGCGCGTTCCAGATCACCACCGGCGCCGATCGTCTCGGTCAGCACGGTCAGCGCGTACGACCGCGAGTAGGGGGTGGGCAGGCCGCGCGCCATGGCCTCGGCCCCCTCGACGTCGCCGCAGCAGGCGAGGGCCGCCACCAGCGCGCTCACGGCCCACTCCTGCCCGCGCTCATGGATGATCGTCCTGGCCGCGTCCTCAGCTCGTTTCCTGACGGCCGTAATCCGGTCCAGCTCGCCGCCGGCCAGCGCCTTCAGGACGGCGCTCAGCGCCCACACCCGCTGGTTCATCTGCGGGATCCTGTCGACCAGGGCCTCTGCCCGCGCCACGTCGCCGCATACGGCGGCGGCCTCCACCAGAGCGGCCATCGCCCAGGCATGGCCACCCAGGTCGACAACGGACGGGGCCAACCGCTCCGCCTCGTCCAGAAGCTCGGTGGACCGGCTCGCCTTCGCCATCGCGGCCAGCGCCCAGATCCGCCGCTCTGTCACCTCGATGGAGCCGGCCAGCGTCTCCGCGGCGCTCAGCTCCCCGCGGTCCGCCATCGCCTTCACGACAGACCCCAGCGCCCAGGCCCTCTGCTCCGTGCGGTCGATGGAGCGCGCCAGAGTCGCCGCCGCGCCCAGCTCGCCGCTTTCGGCCATCGCCTTCGCGACGGCCGCCGAAGCAGAGGCGCGCGAGTCCGCGTCGACGATGGAACGGGCCAGCGTGACCGCCCGGTCGGACCAGCCGAGCCTCGCCCACAGAGCGGGCAACTCGACAGGTGGTGGCGAGGCGGACCTGCTGAGCTGGTCGCGAGTGACGGCCAGGCGCGTCAAGGTCAGCAGGTCGGGCTCGGCCTCATCGCCGATCGCCTGCTGGGCGGCGGTGAGCTCGCGGATGGCGGCCGACTCGCCGCCCACGATTCCACGCATCCGGTCGTGCCTGGCGCGGTCGAGCGCGTAGTCCACCAGGCGCCCTCGGTCGGCCAGAAGCCGGCCGTACGAGCCGAGGAGGTACGCGGGCGTGTCCTGCGGCCAGCCCTGCTCCCGGTAGGAGTCCGCCCAGCTGTGGATCATCGCTCGGTATCTGTCCAGGGGGGCGAGGTCCTGCTCGGCCATCCGGTACAGCGTCTCGTGGGCGTACAGATAACCGTCGGCGGTCTGGGTGAAACTGCGGCTGCTGAGCCGGTCCCGTACCTCCCACCGCGGCAGGTCCGTCAGGGTGGCGAGATCGTCCAGGGCCAGCGCGCCTTGGGCCACCGCGATGACGCCCAGCAGCTTGTCGTTCCCCGGCACCTTCAACGACCGCTCGAAGTCGTTCTTGGCCTCGATCTCCAGGTGCCTGGCGTGCGCGTTGGGGGCCAGCTCCTGGATACGGCAGGTGTGAAGCGGATGGCCGGACGGCACGTCGGCGGGTATCCCGGGATGGGGGCGCCCGGTGACGAGCACCCGGACACCCTCTGGCGGATTGCGAGGGAGCAGGACGGCGATGCTGTCTTCCGGCCTCTTGTCCTCGTCCAGCCCGTCCACGACCAGAAGCAGGCGCTCCCCGATCTCCTGGCAACGTCGGGCCGCCTCCTCCAGGAGATCGTCCAGGTGACCCGCGTCCTCCGGCACCTCCGCGATGGCCGCCAGTTGTTCGCCCATGGCCTGGCGGAAGGCATCGGCATCGGCGTGGCCGAAAACGAAGAAGGCGGCCACCCGCACCCCGTCCGGAGGATCGAGAACGAAGGAGGAGGCCAAGGCGGTCTTGCCCGACCACGCGGGCCCCCGCAACCGCAGATACGACTCTTCGCCCCGGCAGAAGGCGGTCAGTTTCTCCAGTTCGTCGCCGCGGTCCCGTAACCCTTCGGCTGGGGCCAGATCGCGCACCCGAGCCAGATAGCCGCGCGGTCTCCGTCCGGCAGGCGGGTTGACGGAGACGACCTGGCCGTATCCGATCTGCTCACACTGCTCCGGCGTCAGCCTCCAGTCGGCGCGGTGGGCCGTCAGATGCCCGGGACCTTCGACGAGGTGATGCTCCGCGATGATGCCCACGAGCCTGTCGCCGACGAAGAGCGCGGCGCCCGACATTCCCTCCCAGGGTGAGCCCTCCCTGTCCTCGGCCGGAGGACGGTCGACGCCTACGTGGAGGGTGCCCGTGTATCGGTTCGACAGCGGCAGGATGGCACCGGATATCTGGCCGCTGTCCCGCCGGTTGTCGCGAAACTTCCACGCGGGAAAGCCGATCGCCCGGCACGGCAACTCGGCGGCGTGATCGTCCACCAACCCGTAACGCGCCGGTGGAAGATCGCCTTCCAGAGGGACGCGGAGGGCCGCGAGGTCGTCCACCGTCCACAGGACTTCCGCAGGCAGCTTGTCCGTCGGGTCTGCGGTGAACCGCGCGTGAATGCTCAGCGCGTCCTTGACCACGTGGGCGGCGGTCAGGACCACCTCGGTGGTCACCCGGTAACCGGAGCCGTACCGCTTCTCCTCATCCGGCAGGTCGACGATGATCTGCCCGGCGCGCTTCTCGTTCAGTCTTCGCCCTTCCTCCCGCGACCCCCGATGTACGGCGAACCGCCATTCACCTCGGGGTTGAGGACGAGCTTCACCCGGTGGGTCTGCGCGCCGGACGCCTTGGCGTCGGCACCGGTCTCCACGACCCAGAACTTGACCTTGCCGTTCAGCGCGGCCTCGTGGGTGACCACCATCGTCACCTCCAGCTCGATGGGCCCCAGCCCGAACCGCAGCTGCTCACCTGCGGCGGACTCCATCGATTTCGTCAACTCGTTGCGCAGTTCCTTGATGACGGTCGACAACTCAAGCATGATTCCCCCGGAAGGCGGCTGGGTTTCATAGCATTATGCCGGGAAATTTCTTGCATGATCCATGAATAGCCGGGGGCATCGTGATAAGTCGGGATAGCCGGTTAGTCGTCAGCTGGTCGGAGCCCGCTTCGCTGCAGACGAAGGCCCTTACGGTCAACCTCCCTACCGGCCCCGAAGATCATGTGGCCGCTGTCCTGGAAGCATGGGCCGGCCAGGGCCTGACCATTTCCGACCGGCGCTCCAGGATGTTGTTCGTGGCGGGAGAGGGTCCTGACGTCATCGCCTACTACGCCGCCATCGGCGGCCTGGCGAAGCGATGGATCGAGGTGGAGGTCAAGGGGGTGCCCCTCGACCTCCAGCAGACCTACGACGAGGGCCGCGGGCTGGCCGACGCGGGCAGGCCGGCGGAGCACCTGGAATGGGCCCAGGTCGGCGGGGAGGATCCGGGTTTCCTGCCGCACGCGGCCTTCGAGGCCGGGACGCGGCTCAGCCCGAAGGCGGTGTCGATGATCCGCTACGCGGACCGGTTACGCATGGTTCCGCCCGGCCGCGTCAAGCCCGCCCTCCTGTGTTTCGCGCTCGTGGCCGGAATCCGGGAGACCAACCGCGAGCGCTTCCCCTTCCTCTCGACCGGCCGCGAACCAGCACCCACGGGCAAGAACTCACCCGACCAGGGAATCGACCTCCACAGCATCCGACAGCGGATCAGCAGCCACCGGAAGCTCCGCGTGCCGAGCGCCTACGAGATCGTCAAGCCCGACACCGACCTGGCGAACTACCAGAAGCTGGCCCAGGCGAACGCGACACCGATCGAGTCGGTCCTCCTCCGGCTGGGGTGCTCCGCCACCGACGACGATCCCGCCTGGTGGAACTGCCCCCGGCCAGGCGGACACCGGAACAGGGACGCGAGACCCTCACTGCGGATCCGCAAGAACGAGGCTCGGTGCGGGATCTGCGACAAGGGCCCCCTCCCCCCGGCCCAACTGGTCGCGGACACGTTGAAGATCACCCCTGACGAGGCGGCCTCCTTCATCGTCGACCTCAAGTGCGCCACGGACCGTCCCGCCCTCGGCTACCGCCGCCCGGAACTGGTCGCCCCGCCACGCCGCGACACCCTCGTCACCGCCTACATCTCCGCGAGCAAACCGGACAGGTTCGACTGCGTGATCTACGACGCGGGGATCGGGTACCGGCGAGAGGCGGTCATCTGGCGCCCTGACACGGCCAACCTCCCGGAGGGGGTCGTCCCGCTGCAACTGCGGCGGGGTGACGTCGTCACCGCCCTCACCGTGGAGTTCCAGCCGGCAACTGCGGGCAAGGCCGGCTACTGGCAGCTCTCGATCACCGCACCCAAGCTGGCGGTACGGGCGCTGGCGTCGCGGGTTCAGGAGATCATCGACGGCAGGGTCGTCGTCAAGGATGTGGAGCGGGTCATGGGAGCCCGCACCAAGGTGGTGGTGGCCCCCACGGAGCTGGGCATGGACGCGGTGGGGGCGTGCATCGGCCACAAGGGCAGCCGTCTCGACGCCGCCCACCGCCTCGTCAACATGCCGGCGCGCGGCGAGCGACTGGAGATCATCCCCTACTCCAGCGACCGGCAGACGTACCTCGTGCACGCCATGCACCCGGCCGAAGCCATCGACGTACGCATTCGAGGCGGCAACGCGATCGTCGCCGTGTCGCCGCAGCAGTTCCACAACGGCGTCGGAGAAGGCGGCCTCAACGCGCAACTGGCGGGCAAGCTGACCGGCCTGTACGTCGAGGTCGTCACCTCGGGCACCGACCTGGACGCCGCCCTCACCAGCCTGGAAGAGCGCCGAAAGCGCCTGAGGGAACCCACTGGGGCGGACGACCGGCACGACGCCGCTGATCACCGTTGACCCGACCGCGCGGTGAGCCATCCCAGGACGCGCGAAGGGCCCGCGCGGAGGCGGGCCCTAGGCGGTCAGCGGACGCGCGCGGGATCACCCCGCGTCACGTCGTGGACTAAAGATCCCCGATCTTCGGGATCAACTCCGTCAGCACCCACAAAGCCAGGCCCGCACCCAGAAGGTTGAGGCGGCCTCCACCGACGTTGAACGCGGCCAGCGCGAAACAGATCAGAGCTGCGATGAGCAGGATGAGAGTGAGCACTGTGTCATCTCCTGGGGCCGGGGGTGTGTCACCCGCCGCTACCCTTGATCGCCGCGTTGAAGCATGCAGCGCTCCGCGGCTGATGACGCTCTCTGCGAGTCACGCCTGAGGCAGAGCTTGTTTCCTCCCGTCGCGCACCACCGCGGCGCCCAGCCAGCGGTCATGCAGAACACGGCCTTCCGGATCGAGGAGCATCCACAACCCGTCCACGAGGATGCACAGCAGCCCCACGCCGGGGACGAAGGCGAGGAGGGGGAAGGCCAGCGTACGAAGAACCGCCTTCCCCGCCCCCAGTCGCCCGCCCGTCCGCGCGGCGACGACGCGCACCTTCATCAGCCGCTTGCCGAGCGTCCGCCCCCACAGGGCGTGCTGCACCCAGAAGTAGAGAAACAGCCCCGACAGGACTGCCGACTCCGCGGGCCTCACGCCGCTCCCGAAGACGTCGACCCGCCCCAGGAGCCCGTACCCCATGCGGAACCCGGAGCCGAGGCCGATCTCGGACCAGAGCGGCCCCACGACGACACCGAGGACCACGCTGACGATCAGGTAGTCGACCAGGAACGCCGCCGGTCGGCGCCACGCCGTCCCGGCCGGCGAAGGGACCCGCTCTTGCTCGCGGGAAGGCCGTGTCGCCCGCGACGCGCCGAGTACCAGCCCCGCGGCTGTCAGGAGACACACCTGATTGAGCCCCCAGGCGCCGGCCACTGCCCTGAACCAGTCGGCGCTGAGCAGCGAGATCATCCCGCCGCACTCTCCCGGCGCCCTGTACAGCGAGACGAGCGGTTCGACGACCGCGACGAAGATGAGGAGTCCGGCCACCCGACGACCTGTCGTCGCGGGGTCCCGATGGCCGAGACAGGCCAGTAGGCCGACGAGAACCACGAGAGCCGGAACCGCCCACCCCGCCGTGACCTCTATGACCACATCGAGATCACGGCCCAGCGAGGTAAGCGGTGACAGCGTCGGTCCAGCGCTGTACAGGCACACGAGTCCGTAGATCGTGGGCTCTCCGTGAGTCCGGACGAGTTCCTCGGCATCGAGTCGCTCGCGCCACAGCTCCCACGCCGGGATGGCGGCGACGGCCACCGCCGCCACCCACGTGAACAGCGCCGACCGCGATAACCGGGACACCTGCGGCACGATGATCCCTTTCGCTCCGGGAGCGACACCTTACCGATGCTCCGGCGAAGCAGCGGAGACGCGAAGGCCGGCGGGCACCCGGAGCACGCGGATCGTCGGGGAATGCCGGCTTCAGCAGGTGCGGAGCATGTTGAGCAGGGCCACCTTCTCCTTACGTGTCACGAAGAGGTGGTAGTGGCGCTTCACGGTGATCCATGAGGTCGCGTACCGGCACCAGTAGGCGCGGCGTTGTGGGCGCCAGCTCTGCGGGCCCTGGCCGCCTTTGGCGATGTTGGCGGAGTGGCTGACGGTGAGCAGTTCGGGGCGGACGAGGTCGTTGGCGAAGGCGCGGCGCTTGGCCTGGCTCCATCGCTTGGCGCCCGAGCGCCAGGCGTAGGCGAGCGGCACGACATGGTCGACGTCCACATGCTTCGCGCTCTTCAACCGCTTGCCGTCGTACGGGCTGTACCAGAGCCCCTTGACCGGGTGGCAGGCCGCGTTTCGGCGTACGTGCCGCCCGTCGCGAGCCAGGGCCGCCTCCCACGCGTCGCACTTGCCCTTGTGGGGCGCCCAGTGCTGGAACCGCGTGCGGCTGTAGCCGCGGATGGATAAGGGCCTGGCGACCTTGAGCTGAGCCAGCACACTCCGAGCGAGGGCCGCGGCCTCGGCCCGCGATCGCTTGCGCGGTTCGGCCGCCGCCTGCGGGGCGGCGAAGACGACGGCGATCGGGAAGACCACGAGAGTGAGAACGGCGACATGTGCTGCCCGCCTCAGGAAGATCATGGCTTCAGCTATACCCAGCGACGGCCTCGCCCACGGATGTTCGGGCCGGGAAAGCCTCCGGCCGTCGCAGCACCCTCACCCCGGCTGTTCCGCCTTGTTGCAACTCACCATCGACGTCAACCGGAGCCGGATCCCATCTGCGGCCAAGGCCTCCGCACCGCCCTCTTGCCGATCGATGACACACAACGCGTGGTCGATCTGGGTCCCAAGATCACGCAACCGACCCCGGCCATACGCTCGCACCGATGCACAGCGACGCCCACCCGTGAGGGCAGGCGTCGCTGCCGGCGGTTACTTCAGCACCGGATAGGAGCGCACCAGTGCGGTACGGCCCCACATCCTGCCGATGCCGAGGGTGTCGCCGGCACCTGCCAGGGCCAGGCCGGCCAGGACGATGGCGTAGATGAGGTGCTCGTCCATGAACGGGTTGTTGGCCAGCGGCAGTTCGGCGGCCCACATGAAGACCAGCAGCACAGCGCCGGTGACCGCGGCGATCCGCATGCCCGCGCCCAGGATCAGAGC
>NZ_JBAHWD010000075.1:0-11324 GCF_037044575.1 Nonomuraea sp. LPB2021202275-12-8
ACATCCCAGGACGCTTTGGCGTCAAGCAGCACGCGATTGAGGCGTTCGCGACCATGCGGTTGCCTCGTCGTAGACGGTCCCGGTCTTGAGACAGCCGTGCAAAATGCCGACCAGCCGATTGGCGACCTGGCGCAGCGCGGCGTTGTAGTCCACCTCACGAGCGCGCTGCTTCTCGTAGTAGGCGCGAGCGCCCGGTGACCAGCGAATCGCGGTGGCGGCCTGCGCCATCAAAGCGTCGATGAGTCGGTCATTGCGCACGAAACGCGCCGCGACGATCTTCTTCTTGCCCGAGGCGCGGGTGATCGGGCTGGTGCCGGCATAGTTCTTACGGGCCTTGGCCGTGGCGTAACGGCGAGGGTCATCACCGAACTCTGCCAGGACCCGGGCGCCAAGAACCGGTCCCAGCCCGGGCTGAGATAAAAGGATCTCAGCGACCGGGTGTTCGCCAAAATGCGTCTCCACCTCCCGCTGCAGGACGGTGATCTGCTCATCCAGCGTGGCCAGGACCGTGACCAGCGCTCGGACCGAGGCGGCGTAGGCGGCCGCGACGACGGCGGGCTGTCCCAGGTGCTCAGTGCGCAGCGCGATCTGGATCCGCGCGGCCTTCTCAGCGAGGTCGCCGCGGCGGCGGGCACGCTTGAGCACCGTCGTGATCTGACCGATGCTGAGCATGGCCGCCGAGCCAGGATCCGGCACCTTTGCCAGCAGTTCTAACGCCTCGGGCGCCGCCAGGTCCTCGAACGCGGCCAAGGCGGCGGGGAAGTAGTCCCGCAGGGCATGCCGCAGCCGCAGCAGATGACGGGTGCGCTCCCAGATCAGCGTCTTGTGCATGCGGGTCACGACCTTGACCGCCTCGGCGGCCGCGCTGTCACCCGCCACCGGGCGCAGCTGGTGGGCGTCGGTGCGCACCATGTCGGCCAGCATGTGCGCGTCGGCCGCGTCGCTCTTGGCCCCCGATACCGCCAACCGCTCCCGGTAGCGGGCGGCCTGTAGCGGATTGACCGCTAGCACCGTGTACCCAGCCGCGACCAGCGCTGCTACCCACGGCCCGCGATCGGTCTCGATCCCGATGATCACCTCGGCCTCCTCGGCCTGATCACCGAGTTGCTCGGAAATCATGGCGTGCAGCCGCGCTATGCCCGCCACGCCCTCCGGCAGCCTGGCCTTGGCCAACCGCCGCCCCGAGGCGTCCATCAGCTCCACGTCATGATGTTCCTCAGCCCAGTCATTCCCGACGAACAGCCGCATCATCGCTCTCCTGCCCTCGACCGCCCTGCGCTGGTCAGCAGCCTGCGGGAGAACCATCTGCGCCCTAATGAACAGTGCTCACACCCTGTGGGCGGGCACGACATCCCAGCAGCGATCAACTCTCCCGACCAACCGACAGGGGCACGATCTTCCCGAAGGACTCAACGCCCAGGTACACCGAGTGCTCACCTGCCGACGGCCGCTCTGCGGGGAGTCTGCCGGAAGACCTACTCCCAGATCTCATTAGGTACACCCCTTCCCGGCCGATCCACAGGTCTCAAGCATTGCTCCTGGACGATCGGCGCAAGGTCACGTCGCTGTGAGCGGGCGGGCGTACGGAGTCGCGGACGACGACGTTGAGTGCCGAGGACGACGTGCTGGCGCTCGTGCCAGTTGAGAGCCAGCCGTACCGCCGTCCGGCCCAGTTCCTCGGTAGGGATGTGCACCGCGGTCAGGCCGGGAGATAGGTCCGGGCGCTGGGACTGCTGCAAGGCACGCTCGGGGGACAGCGCCGCCGTTCCTGCGGGGCTGTCCCAGTGGGCCGAGCTCAACAGCGCGGCGGACCCCAGGCCGCCATGGTCCACGACGGCGGGCGCCAGCCTACAATCAACGCCGCCCCCACCAAGCCCTGAACCAAGCAGCGCCCCGAACGAATCACTGACCTGAACATACATCGACGAACCGGCTCGGCGGAGTCCTTCACGAATACTCGCATGCGGCTTGAACTGAACGGATGGATTTTTCGGCAGGCGCATTGCTGGAGAAACTCATCCACGCGTCCATCGACGTCATACTCCTTGTGGAACGTGGTACAGGGTTCGCGTTGATGCGAACCAGCCCCGGTCGATGAACCGGCCGGTAATCCGTCCTGCCATACACATATAGCGGTCGAAGAGTTCAGCGTCGCTAATTTCGCCGATGAGCTCCAGCCCGCTCGCGTGCGCCTCGAACTCAGGAACCTCCATCCATCCCCCAGGGGCGGATGGAGGGAATATCTCTCCAAAGTATTCGCTGTCATGAGTGTACATCAGTTTGCCGGGATCAGCCTCTCCCACGAAATAGGCCTCTAGTACGCGTTGCCCTTCAGCGCTCAGCGCCTCTATCAGATGCGGCGGCAATACGCCGCTGATGGTGAGGATGGTGGACCAGACGACTGAGTGCTCTCCCACCCAGACGACCAGTTGTTCCGGGCTGGTTTCGTACGATTGCATGGCTGTTTGAAAGTCACACAAGACGCCGTCTTGGGGATCGACACCCAACCGTCGGGCGATCTCGTCGCTGTCTGCTGTGTCCACCCATTGGCAGCTAAACCACGATCCTAGACCATGTTCGGTCAGTAGGTCCCACTGACTTTCCTCAGGAAGGGCGCGATAATTTTCCTGCATCATTGGCCTCTTGTTGGTTGTTCGCGGAAAGTGGGGGTGTCGGTCACATGTGACCGACACCCCCACATTGATACTCCGACGCGGATGACGACTACGGCACGACGCTCACCCAGAAGGCGTGATGGGTGGCGACATGATATTTGTCGTAGAACGCCTTCAGCACGCGGCCATGCATATCATTATGACCGCCGCTGACGGCCCTGATGGAGTAATGGCCAGTCCCCCTTCCACTGCCGGCTGCCCCTTGGTAGGTCGAGGCGAAGGGATACTCGTCGCACTCCACTTTATTGGACCGCGGTCCGCGTCCTGCCCACGGCATCCCTTCGTTGTTCTCGTCCTTTCCATATTGGTCTCTGAAGTAGTATTTGCAGTAATTGGTTGAAGGGGATTTACTCCAGCGCATTGGGTTAGCTGTTCCGACATCTATATTCATTTCAAGGTTCGAGAAGAAATTCCGGTTGAAGCTGGAGGTGCCTTCCGGGCGCTTGTGCAGCGGCGGACTGGAGGCGACGTTCCAGTTTCCAGGGATCGTCTTCGGCTGCTCGCGTCCATCCCAAATCTTCGAGGGCGGGTATTCCGGCTTCGACCAGTCGTGTCCTGGACGAAGCGGAGGGGATGTGTACTTGTTGATGCTCGGGTCTAGAGCAGATTTGATGTGCCTGGTGACTTCGGCGAACTCAGGGTTTCCGCTATCTGACATTTCGAAGACCCGGTGTGCCCTGTCGTTGACACATCCGCCGGTGTGATTGATCACTTTCTCCCGATCACACCGATAGTAGGGGGCGGCCAGGGTGCCGAGGTTTCCTGGCAGCCGATCGTACCCATGTCGGGCCACCCCGAGCCGCTTCCCTTCCGCTCCTACTATCTCATAACTCCACAGGGGGAGATCTGCGCGATTGTTATGGAAACGGGTGAGCATCGGCTTGATCGTGCATATCGCGCTGCTCCCCCTGCGATGGGATTGCTTTCCAGCAGGTAAATGGCGCTACTGGTCGTCTCCCATTCTCTGATCGTCTTCGTGGTGCTTCCAGTGATGCTCCGGCAAGGCGTTAGATTGTCGGATTCGGTTTGCACCTCGAACGTCAGCGGGAGCGCCTGGATGTCCTCGGCGCTCTCCTCGCTGATGGGGTATCTCCTTCCGTTCCAATACAAGGCGAAGTCGGTCAGCCGCAGGAAGAGTTTCATGTTCTGCGGCCTCAGACCGCTGCCTTCTGCATTGGCTACCTCTGTGCCCTTAAAGTTCCCCACGTAGCTGTTGATCACCCAGGTGGCACGGAACTGGAAGATGATGTCGCTGGGCAGGGGTTCTCCCAGGACCGACTCCAGGACGGAGGCCGTTATGCCGGCTCTGCCGCCACTTCTGCTGACGCCGACTTTGTTGCTGGCCTTGACCCACCGCTTTCCGTCCGGGCCGTCCCCATTCTCTGCCGCTTCGTACGTTCCCATACTGACCCAGCTCGTCCAGCAGGAAGTGAACGGACGTTCTTGGATACGGGCATAATCAATGGTCGGATGCTTGGGGGACCTTAGACAGCCCTCCAGATTGAGATGGTCGTAATCGAAGTCCGCAGCGGTGGTCGAGGCGCGAGACGCATCCTGCGGGGGCTGACTCGAAGAGTTCGTCTTCTGGGCGGTTCGCTGGTTCGCGCCTGCGATGAGAGCCGCTATGTCATCGGCGGCCAGGGGCCGCTGGTAGACCTGGACATCGTCGAGATCGCCCAGCATGCTCGCGCCAAGTGACATTGCGGTATCAGCATTCCACGCGGAGAAACTGATCGGCGCGGACTTGATCAAAGTGCCGTTGAGATACAGCGACGCGGTCTTCGCGGATGCATCGTACGCGCCAGCCAGGTGGAACCACTCGTTGATCGGCGGTTCAACATCGGACAGCACACCCTCGACTGTCGCATCGGCGGCGTCGGCGCTGGTGAAGGTGAACACCAACCCGTGATCCGCGGTGTTGCCGAGGCGGAATGGGGCTTGGTGGCTGCCCTTCTGCTCGAGGACGGTGTAGTCGCCGTCCTTGACGATCGGCCGCGTCCCCATGCCGCACAAAGATTCCTGCCTGGACGGGTGGAGACCGCCTATGCCAGTCTGGGCTTCGCAAGGCCATGACCTGGCCGGACGGGATTGTCGGCAGGCGCAGTCTCCCAGCCCGCGTAACCTCCCGGCGGGGTGACGGCGATCCGAATCGCCGTCACCCATGTCGTTGGGCACGCCAAACCATGGAACTCAGCCCGCTTGGGTCTCCCGCCACGACGTGCACATCGGGTGCCTGGTCAGATGACCACGATGCGGGCGCGGGCGAGGTTGTACAGGCGGCGGAAGGGCGTGTGAGGGTCCCCTTCGCGGTGAGAGGCATAGCCCCGGCCCCAGCTCCGACCACGGCTTGAACGCTGCAGATCGCCAGGTCGGCCAACTGTGGAAATACCAGCCCGGAAAATTTTCTGCGTCACACCGGCGTCACGCCGACGGCTGAGCCTGCTGGCGTGCCCTCCCTGCACGTGCTGGAAGATCGTGGAACCAACCGGGTTCGTGTAGCTCAATCACGCTCTGCCCTCCGCGCTCGGGCCATGACCTCCTCGTCGGTTAGCGGGCCGCTTGGGTGGTAGCTGAGGCACAGGGGCGTACGTATCTTCTGCGGCGCCTCGCCCTCCAGCGCAGCGTGGAACTCGCCCGAGGAGAGGGTGCCGATGTCGGGCACGTCGCCACCCCTGGCCCTCGCCATCTCCTGAGCAGCCGTGATCTGTGCCGGCACTGTCAGACGACCGAAGAAGTGCGTCGCGGCATTCCCAGAGACCCTGTTGTGGAGGTTTTTGGGCGCCTGAGTCGCGAAGATCAGCCCGAGACCGTACTTACGCGCTTGTGATGCGAGGGCCAGCGTGCTCTGTGTACACGCGGTCGCCGCACCCGAGGGTGCGAAGCTCTGCGCCTCATCCATGACCAGCAGGCCGAGCAGAGGCCGATCTTGCACGGGATTCTTCTTGATCCATGCGAACAGCGCCATCTGCAACTGGTTGACGAAGCTCTGACGAGCATCGTCACCGAGCCCGATCATGCTGATGACCGAAATCCGGGCACGCTTGCCTGGCGACGGAGTCAGCAGAATGCTCGGATCGACGGGCGTCCCACTGCCGCCGAACATGGGATCGTTGTCCATGGTCGCGGTCAGTGTCTGGGCGAGATCTGCGGCGATCTTCGGAGCGTTGTCGAGGCCGCTCACCCCGTCCGGCAAGTCGGAAAGCAGGTCGATGAGACCACGGAGGCTGCTTTCCCCCTGTCTGCCGTAGTACTCGATCGCGCGGCGTAGCACGGCGAGACCGAGATGGGCTTTCGTGGAGCGTCCGACGAGGTTGGCCCGCGGGGCCAAGGCTGACGCGGCGACCTCGACCGCCGCCTCGAACTCATCGGGGTCGTCGGACACGCTGCCGAAGTCCGGCAGCGGCTGGAAACTCAGCGGACGGCCCGATCCCCGGCGTGGCGTCCAGACCACGACTTCGCTGCCGGCGAGGTAGTCCGCCGCCCGTTCGGCGTCGCCGGCTCGCCATTCCGCGGGCGGCTCCGGCCACGGGTCGCCGAGCCGCGCCAGGTCGTTGTTGGGATCCAGGACGATCGCTGACACGCCTTGTAGTGCGCACTCTTCGACAAGGTGTCGAATCAGCACCGTCTTGCCGGACCCCGAGGCAGCGAAGATCGCCCCGTGCTTGCGAAGCGCCTCCAGCGTCACCTGGACGGGCGCGTCGTCGTGATATCCGTAGCCGACGGTGAACCCGGCCGGCGCCTCCCCCGCATCGACATCGGCCATGGTGGCAGCCGACGCGGAAGCTGCCCACATACCGGCGTCGGCCAGTGCCTCCTTGAAGAGGGTGATCTGCTCAGTGGGCCGGTAGCGGACCAGCCAGGCGTACAGCTCGGCCGGGTTTTCCTGACGCAGCCCATGCAGCGCGGCGAGCACTCGCAGGTCGGCATCGTCGATGCTCAGCGTCGTTCCTCCTTGCGCCTCCAACTCTTGGAGGATCTCCTGAGTCTTGGCCGACCGGGACCATGGGCCGTTGCGGATGAGGAAGAGCTTTCGTTTGCGGACGCCGGCGCTCAGGCCGGACGCCGTGCGGGCGCGGCGGATCCGATGCAGCGCGCCCACACCGTGATGGGTGTCGCTGATCGCCCGGAAAGACCAGTGCACTTGATCCTCCGCGCGGGGATCGTCCGGTGAACGTTCCCGTTCCTCCTCGCTCCGCTCGTCGAGCGCGCGACGCAGCCGGGCGTGGAGGTCCGGTTTGGCGCTCGGAGGCGGGTCGACGCTGAACATCTCGCCGTTGTCGCCGCGCTCCACGATCCACGCATGCAGACCGGCCGAGAGGAGGGCAGGGAAGAAGTCGTCTTCCATATCGTGTTCCAGCGGCGACGTCACGTCCGCCGCTCGTTTCAGCTCCTCGAACCGTGACTCGATCCTGGCCAGCGCCTCCTCGGATGCTGTTGGCGCCGTTCTGTCGGCTGGCCGGGATATCTCGTCTTCTGGAGGTACCTCGGTGAGACTGGCCAGTTCCCGTACGTCGCCGTCGACCAGGCAAGCGCGGATGTGCCGGTCGATGTCGACCAGCAACCTGCGCGGCGTGTAGTTGACAGCCTCCTCGAACACTCGGTCCCGCACCGGCCACGTTGGGTAGGGCGGGGCGAAGTCGATGGCCGCGTATCGCGCCGCGAACCGCTTCGCGATGATCTCCCGAGCGAGCGCGGGACTCTGAATTCCGCCGAGGGCCGGACATCTCCGGAACCGGTCCGGAAACGAGGCGATGGCCCGACCAGCGATCAATTCCCACGTCGTGGACAGAGTCGCGACGACGGTGAGGGTCCTTCGGGTCATGTCCCGCAGATCCATGAGGCCGTTGGCAAGACCCGCCACCATCGCCGCCACATGCAGATCCGCCGCGTCGCTGGAGAGCTTGGCGAGATCCTCCTGAAGAGCGGATTGCGCGATCAGGGTGTCCAACTGGTCGAACGCGATGACGGTCGGCCCGGTGAGTGCGAGCAGTCGGGAGATGTCCTGGACGATCTGCTGGGGCGTTCGCGACTTCGGACGGATGCCCCAGGCATGGCGTTCGCCGGGAATCGCCTCTTCTTCGCATGTGAAGTAGCTGTAGGCCGCGTCCTGATGTTCTTCCTTGTCCGAGGCCAGCAACGCCAGCGCGCGAGCGGTGTCCCGGCACTGCAGAGCAACGTGCCTGTCGTAATCCTTGAGTCCCGCGATGAAGGTGTCCAACGCAGCGCGGGACAGTTCTGTCTCGCCCATCACCGCACGGCGCGTGGTCTGTGGCGTACCGGTCCGGGCGGCCAACCGCCGCAGTAGCAGGCGGAGTTGCGTCTCGTCATCGATGACCTGACGAGACATGCCGTCCAGCAGGAGGACGAGAACACCATCCCAGAACTTCTTGCCGTCGAGCAGGCTGATGAGAAAGAAATAGCCGCCTCGCTGGTGAACCTGCTCGCGAACCCAGCCCAGCAGGTGCGTTTTGCCGGATCCGGGCCGACCCTCGAGGACCAGTCCGATCGGGTGGGCTTCGGCACTCGCCTCCGCCTCGGCGATGCCGTCCAGCACGTCCCGGACGACTCTCGTATGCAGCCCGTCGACGTGGAATGGCGGGCTTCTCCACACGTCGTCGGGTGCCTGCGCCCAGCTGAACCGCAGCGCGGCTAGCGCGGTGCGCTGCTCCTCGGTCATCGCAGTCCGATCGCCAGCTTGTGCCGGTCCTCGCCACCGATCCGGACCGATGCCTCTTTCTCCCGCTTGCCGAGCCGGTGCCGGTGGATCTCCGACTCCAGCCGGACGTCCGGTGCGCCGAGCATCTGCTCCAGCGCCTTGTCGAGGTCGGCTTTCGAAACGTCTCCGAGGAGCGACCTGATCTTCGTGAGGCTCACCCAATCGCCGGGATCATCAGCCACCTGGTCGTACACGGCGCGAATCCGCTCGTCCAAGCTACGGAGATCCTGCGAACGTGCGCCGTCGTCGGACCGGTCGGCGTCGCCTACGGCGGCGCGCAGGTCGAGGTTCTCCTGATGCTTCGCTGCGAGGGCAGCCCAGAGCTGCTTCTCGCTGGTTGAGCGCCTCCCGGCAGCCTCAGCCTGCTCTTCGCCGAGCACCAGAGGCTTCCCGAGCACGCGAGCGCCCTTGTCGGCCAGGCTGTGCCGGTACGGCCGGCGGTCCGTCTTCGATACCACGTAGCCGGCGGCGTTGAGCTTCTCGTATGCCGGACTCACCAGTCTGACGCCGTACAGCTTGTTGAGCTCGGTGTTGGAGATCTCCCGGTCCTCGATCTGGAGCAGAACGAGAATCGCGTAGTCGGCGGGTGACAGGTCGTCCGACATCATGGGTCCTTTCACCGCATCAGCGAAGAGTGGAATCGGGGCCGGGAAACGCCGATCCGTCGGCGTTCAAACCGAGGGACCGCAGACGCGCCGCGTCTTCGGGCGGATGGCGCCCCGTGGCCGTGTACAACGCCAGAAGCCGATCGGCCGCGCCGTTAGTGCCCGCGTTCAGCTCGTCAGTGAGCCCGGCCTCATCACGGAGCTCGAACAGCAGGCCGCAAAGCTGTAGCGCCGCTTCGGATTTGCCGTCGTCAACGGCTGCTCGCAGCTCGGCCAGCTCTGCCGCCGCCACTTCGGCGTGGTCTTCGTCACGGCGCCGTTTGGCCAGGCGCAGCTGGGCCGGCCGATCGCCAGCCTCCGCACGAGACATCAGTAGGTCCACTTCGCCCCAGGCGAGGTAGAGATCTGCGAGTGCCTCGGCGGCGAACACCTGGCCCTGGTCCGCCCGCGTGCAGATCTCCCAGATGCAGCCGCGGTCCATGAGCCGCTCGACCAGCCGCTCAGCCGCAGTCAGATCGCCGTTGCGTTCACGTATCCGCAGGTCATCACTGATGCCGCAGTCGACGAGAATCTCCGCCAGACGTTGGCTCGCCGCAGGATCGCCGGCGTCAGCCGCCGGTCGGATTCCCTCGACCCGTTGCCACAGTTCCTGGGTCCGGGACAAATGCCGCCCGACTTCCCAATCACGTGGATCGGCCGCCAACCGTCGGCGCAGGACGTCCACAGCTCGTCCGAACCGATCTTGGCGGATCAACAGATCGGCCAGTTCCATGGCCGCGCGGCCGTCGTCGAACTCGTCGGCGAGCCGTTCCAGGGCTGGCTCGGCGTAGCGGTATCGCAGGCGCGCCGTGGCGGCGTTGGCAAGACGGCGAAGGTCCGAAGGACGATGCAAATGGGTGATGAAGGCATGCCATGCCTCGTGCGGCACGCACGCTGTGCGCCGTACACGCCGTAAGTGCTGAGCCAGGTAGTCGGCGATGGTGTAGCCGGCGAGAGTGCCGGCCACGCCGTCATCCACGGGCGACAGGGCGGAAACGTCGCCATGCAGCGGTTTGGTGGCGTGCGGCAGGGCCTCGGCTAGCCACACCTCCGCAGGTTTCACGCGGTGGGCCGGCTTGAGGTAGCCGAACATCGCGTCAGCGAGAAGCTTCGGGCTCAATGGCGCATGCACCCCGAGACGGTGCCCGTCGGCCGCCGCGGTAATGATGGCTTTCGCATATGGGGTTGCCGGCTGTTCCCAGCACATGACCAAGGCGGGGCCGCCGGCGAGTGCTTGAGTCAGCCCCGCGTCGCGCGTGTGCAATGCGACGCGGATCCGACTGTCACGCTCCGCGATTCCGCTGGCTACGTTGAGTTCGGCCATCGTCAGAGAGTCAGGCACGCTGATGGGACAGGCGCTCTTCACGACCCGGCGGATGTCCTCGGACGCGGATGTCCATGTGGCGTACTGGTCCGGCCACAGGGTGCCGACGATGACGTTCCCGTGACGGAGCAAGGTCCGGACGCACTCGGAGGTCAGCGGCGGACGGCCGCCGAGATACTGCTGGAGCTCATCGAGCCAGAAGACGGTATTGCGGGGCGGGGAGCTCTTTAGCTCGAGCAGATCCGCCGCTTCCGACGGTTGCACCAGCGACCAGTCCGGAAACAGCTCGTAGACCGCCTCGTACAAGGAGCGGGTCTTACCGGTCGACGAGGCCCCGACCATAACGACGAACGCTCCACGGTCCGGACCGTTGGCGGAAAGCACGGTGCGCAGGTCGAAGTCGAAATCTCGCTGCACGTACGTGGGAAGGTCGTCAGTGCTGTCAGGGGCGGTTATGGCGCTGTGGATGCCAAGCTCGCGCGGTGTGGCCTCATCAACCCGAAGACGATCGCCCTGGTCCTGTCGCATGACCCGTTCCAAGGTGGCCACCCAGGCTCCCTGCGCCTCGCCACCCCGCACGCCGCAGACGTCCAGGACGCTGAGCAGCAGAGACTTGGTGATCCGGGATTTGCCACGAAATGCGTCGCTGACGGTCGATCGCTTTAGCGCCTGTCTGTCCCGCAGCTTATCGTATTCACGGGTCGCTCTTTCGAACGCGACAAGAGTCAGCCCACGGCGGCGCGAAAGTGCGTGGAGCGCTTCGGCGAGCTGATCATTGGTGCGGATCCGCGCTAGCTCACCAGCGGAATGCCACTCCAATGCATTCACCTCGCCATCGCCGTCCCCACACCGGAATTACCGAAGAAAAGACCACGATATTAGGGCCCTTCGGCGGCCGGGTATCAGCTTTATTAGCTGCGACTTATCTACTCCCGATCAATGATCACGAGTGATCCGCACCACAG
>NZ_JBAHWD010000076.1:0-9974 GCF_037044575.1 Nonomuraea sp. LPB2021202275-12-8
CCAAAAGGGCGGGGCCTCGAGTTTTCCTGGCCCCATATTCGTTCGAGCGTGACCGCCCCCGTGTTTCCTGGGTCACGCTCGTGACTCAAGGATGCGGGGCGGGGCTCAATGGCGGATCAAAGGCCGATCAACGCTTCGGTTAACGAATGGTCGCATGCCTAGGTGCTCGGCGACGATGGATCTATCATTTGGTAACAAATCGTTCCATTGCGTTGGAGACAAGCGACATGGCTGGTCAGGACGACGAAGGCGGGCTGCGGTTCGCCGTGCTGGGTCCCGTCCGCGCGTGGCGCGATGGCCAGGAGCTCGATCTGGGGACCCCGTTACAGCGGTCGATTCTCGGCATGCTGCTCCTCCGGGAGGGCCGCGCCGTCACGCCGGCCGAGATGATCGACGCCGTCTGGGGTGAAGAAGCGCCCCCGAGGGCGCTCGGCGCGCTACGCACCTATGTCTCCAGGCTGCGTACGGTGCTCGAACCCGACCGGCCGGCCCGCTCCCGTCCGGACCTGCTCACCTCCGTGGGGAGGGGCTACGCGCTGCGGCTGTCTCCGGACTCGCTCGACCTCACCCGGTTCGAACGCGCCCTCACCGAGACCGAGACCGCGCGCCGGGCGGGCAGGCTGTCGTCCGCCGCCGAGGGGCTGCGCACCGCGCTCGGCCTGTTCGAGGGCGAGCCGCTGGCCGGAGCCGTCGGCCCCTACGCCGAGCATCAGCGCGACCGGCTGATCGAGTGTCGCATCAGCGCGATCGAGTCCCTCATGGACATGGACCTGGAGCTGGGCAAACACGCGGCGGTGGTCTCGGAGCTGATCGCCCTGACCGCCGACCACCCGCTGCGCGAGCGGCTGCGCGCCCAGCTCATGCTGGCCTACTACCGGTGCGGGCGGCAGGGCGACGCCCTCCACGTGTTCACCGAGACCCGCGAGGCGCTCGTCGACGAGCTCGGCATCGAGCCGGGCCCCGAGCTGGCCGCGCTGCACCAGCGCATCCTGGCCGCCGACCCCACGCTGGCCGCCGCCGAGGTCGCCGCCGAGGCGCCCGCGCCCGAGGAGGAGCCCGCGCCCGAGCTGCCCCGCCCCGCGCAGCTACCGGCCGCGGTGAGCGACTTCACCGGGCGCAAGGAGATCGCCGGGCGGCTGCGTACCCTGCTGTCGGCGCAGTCATCCGCCGAAGGCGTGCCCGTGGCGGCGATCTGCGGGATCGGCGGCGTCGGCAAGACCGCGCTCGCCGTGCACGTGGCGCACGCGACCGGCGACGTGTTCCCCGACGGACAGCTCTATGCCGACCTGCGCGGCTACACCGACGAGGCCACCGCGCCCGAGTCGGCGCTCGGCGCGTTCCTGCGCGCGCTCGGCATCCCGCCGGACGTGATCCCCGAGGTGCCGGCCGAGCGGTCGGCCCTCTACAGGTCCATCCTCGCCGACCGGCGCATCCTCGTGCTGCTCGACAACGCCCGCGACGCCGCGCAGGTCAGCCCGCTGCTGCCGGGCACGCCCGGCTGCGCGGCGATCGTCACCAGCCGGGTCAAGCTCGCCGATCTCCCCTCGGCGAGGCTGATCGACCTGGACGTGATGGAGCCCGACGAGGCGCTGTCGCTGTTCGCCGCGGTGGCGGGGCCCGAGCGGGTGGCGGCCGAGCACGCCGCCGCCATGGACGTGGTGGCCGCGTGCGGGTTCCTGCCGCTGGCCGTGCGGATCGTGGCGGCCAGGCTGGCGGCCCGGCCCTCCTGGACGGTGGCCTCGCTGGTGCCCAGGCTGGCCGACGAGCAGCGCCGCCTGGACGAGCTGCGAGTGGGCAACCTCGCCGTCGAGGCCACCTTCGCCCTCGGGTACGGCCAGCTCGAAGCCTCCCAGGCCCGCGCGTTCCGCCTGCTGTCGCTGCCCACCGGGCCGGACATCTCCGCGGGAGCCGCGGCCGCGGTGCTGTCGCTGAACGCGCGGCAGGCCGAGGACATGCTGGAGTCGCTCGTCGACGCCAGCCTGCTGGAGGCGCCCGCGCCCGGCCGCTACCGCTTCCACGACCTGCTCAAGCTGTTCGCCCGGCGGGCGCTGGAGAAGAGCGAGCGGCCGCAGGCCCGCACGATGGCGCTGCGCCGGCTGCTCGGCTTCTACCTGGCCTCCGCCCAGACGGCGCACCGGCTGGCCTACGAGGGCAGCATGATCTCCGACAACCTCGTGGTGGTAGGCAGCGGGCACGCGTTCGGCTCGACCGACGAGGCCGTCGCGTGGCTGATCGCCGAAGGCGACTCGTTGTTCGCCGCGATCAACCAGGCCGCCGCCTCCTCGCGCGCCGCCGAGCAGCTCCTGCCCGCCGCCGACCTGCTGGTGGCCATGGAGCCGCTGCTGGAGTCCGGCACCCACACCCGCGAGTTCGACCAGGGGACGCGGGGCGTGCTGGCCACCGCCAGGCGGATCGGCGACCAGGCGAGCGAGCTGCGGGCCCGCTACGTGCTCGGCAGGGTCCTGTTCGCCGGCAACCGGCTGCCCGAGGCCGAGGAGCAGTTCGAGATCGTGCACGAGCTGTCGACGGCACGCAAGGAGAAGATCGTCACCGGCGAGGTGCTGAACGCGCTCGCCGTCGTCGTGGGCCGCCAGCGCCGCCACACCGAGGCCCTGGCGTGGTTCGAAGCGGCCTCGCGCTGGTACCGGGAGAACGGCGTGCCCGCCGGCGAGGCGCTGGTGCTCAGCTATTCGGCCCGCGACCACCTCGGCCTGGGCCGACCCAAGGACGCGATCGCCGCGGCGGAGAAGGGCCTGGCCATCTTCACCGAGATCGGCAGCGGCGCCGGCACCGCCCGGGCCCGCTATCACCTGGGCATCGTGCTGTCGCGCGTCGGCCGGCTCACCGAGGCGGTCCACCACCACGCCGAGTGCCTGGCCTTCTTCAGGGCGAGCAAGCAGCGCGTGTGGGAGCAGCGGGTCTGCTCCCGGCTGGCGGAGACGTTCATCGCCGCCGAACGCTACAGCGATGCCGTGCGCCATGCGGAGGAGGCTCTGGTGGTGTCGAGGGAGATCGGCCACCCGTACGGGGAAGCGCTCTCCCTGACGGTGCTGGGCAAGGCGCTCACGGGGCTCGGCAGCACCACCAGGAGCGTTGACTGCCTACGGCAGGCGTTCGACATCTTCACCCGCCTCGGCGCTCCGGAGGCCGGGGACCTCAAGGTCCTCCTCGACAGCGCCCAGGTCGTCGAGTCCTGAGTACAGCTCGTCGTCCAGACGTGTCATCCACACATGGTTAAACAAGGCTGTCCTTAGGGAGTCACGAAACCCCGCGGTCCGTTCGAGAGTGGATCGGCCCGGCCGGCCATCTGACCGCCTCGCGTCGCTAGGGGGCCCGGTTATCCGGATGCTCCGCGCGGCGGCTAGCCGCCTCACATCGACGACCGGCCGGACCCGACACGGTCCTCGAACCCCCCAGGTCCGTGTCGTAGTTCACAGCTTGCTCCCTGGGGGTCAACAACCAATCAACGGCGAATCAAAGCAGGAAGTAGCGCTCGGCGATGAGTGGCCGGATGGCCTCGGCATGCGGGATCGCACCATCCCCCACCAGCTCGGCGATCACGTTGAGCAGCGGCCCGAGCGCAAGCTCCCCGTCGCAGACGCCGGCCAGCGCGGCCTCGACCGTGCCCACCTCCCTGCTGCGGCGCAGGCCCGTCGTCTGGCGCAGCACGATCCGCATCGGGTCCTCGGCGCCGGGCAGCCCGACGCGCTCGTCGAGCAGACCGTCCGCGGTGCGCAGCAGGGCGGAGTCGAGGTCCCGGACGCGGTGCGCGGCGGCGATCGCGTCCAGCACGTCGTCGACATAGTCCCCGACCGGGAGCGCGACCCGGTGGGTGAGCTCCTCCACGCGCACCACCGGGTCGAGCGTGCCGGAGTTTCGCATGGTGATCCAGCCGAAGCCGATCGCCTCCACCTTGCGCTCCTCGAACCAGGCCAGCCAGCGGTCGTAGTGCTCGGTGTAGCCGGGAGTGCCGTGCTCGGCGGCGTCCCTGAGCCAGAGCTCCACGTATTCGGCCGGGTCCTGGACGTCGCGCTGGACCACCCAGGCGTCGCAGCCGGTCTCGCGCAGCCAGCCGCCGACGCGGTCACGCCAGTCCTCGCCTTCCACGTGCAGCCAGCTCGCCAGGAAGTGGGCCTGGCCGCCGGGATTGAGGTGGCGGGGCGTGCGCCGTACGAGATCGCGGCAGAATCCGTCGCCGTCGCGCCCCGTCTCGCGGTAGGTGAGCTCCCCGCCGGGAGAGACGACGAACGGCGGGTTGGACACGATCAGGTCGAACAGCTGGTCCGTCACGGGCTCGAAGAGCGAGCCGGTGCGGGACTCCACGCCGGTGACGCCGGACAGCTTCCAGCTCAGCTCGGCCAGCTCGATCGCCCGCGGGTTCACGTCCGTCGCCGTGACGTGCTGGACCCGGCCCGACAGGGACAGCACCTGCACGCCGCAGCCGGTGCCGAGGTCGAGGGCCCGGTCGACCGGGCGGCGGGTGACGAGCTGGGCCAGGTTGGCCGACGCGCCGCCCGCGCCCACGACGTGGTCGGGACGCAGCGCCGGGTCGCCGGGCCGCACCTTGCGGTCGGAGACGACATAGCCGTCGTCCTCCCACGGCTGCAGGTGCACCTCGGCCCGAGCCTGCGTGCCCGCCACCCTGACCAGACCCGACTCCAGCACCGCGGCGGGCAGCTCGCGCGCCTCCACCTCGGCGCCGAGCCACCAGAGCCGGATCAGCGCGGCCAGCGGATCTCCCCCGGCCGTCGCCCGCAGCGCCGGCACCAGCTCCTCGCGAGCCAGCGCCGACGCCGCCACGTCGCCGAGTCGCTCGCGAACGCCGTCGATCGTGTATCCGGTCTCCAGGAGGTGATCGCGCAGTCGTTCCACGTCCCCATCCTTTCACCGCAGAGCTCCACGCATGATCCGATACCGACAGTGATCATACTGTTACCCAGATACCCAAGCGTTCTGCAAGCGTGGGACAAGTGGGACGCGATAGTTCTAGAGAGCCCGGCCCGCCGTTCAAAGAGGAGCGGACATGCTCATCCCCTGTCTGGCCTGCGAGTCGCGCTTCCTGCCTGACGAGTACTTCGGGGCCTGCTGCGACTACAACCGCGGCCTCGACCTGGTGTTGTGGACCTGCCCCCGGTGCGGCAACCACGACGACCTGCGTGTGCTGCCCGGCGAGCTCGGGTTCGGCTATCCGCACCGGGGCCGGTTCGACGTGCACGACCGCGTACGCGTGCCGGGGCTGCGCCGGCAGCGCGGCGATCTCCGGCTGGACATCTCGCTCAACAGCTCGAGCTGGCGGGTGTCGACGCGGATCCGGCAACCTGCCTGACCCGCGCGGACCGCTACTCCTCGCGCTGGCGCAGGCTCTGCCAGGCCGCCTCGCCCAGGCCCTTGATCTCTTCCTCGGTCGGGGTGTGCGCCCCGGCGAACCACAGGCGGCACATCTCCTGTGACGGGCCGAGCCAGAGCACGTAGCACATGGTGGCGTGGACCGGCTGGAGCATGCCGTTCTTCATGTGCGGCTTCCACCAGTCGGCGACCTGGCGGAAGAAGGCACGCCTGGCCTCGGCCACCTCGGCGCCGCCGGGCTCCTGCTTGCGCGGCGGGCGCTCGCTGATCAGCAGCCGTGCGCGCTCCGGATGCTCGCCCGCCCAGCGCATGTGGAAGGCGACGACGGCCTCGATGCCGTCGCGAGCCTCCTTGTGACCGACCAACTCGGCGAGGAACGCCTCCTGGTAGGCCTTGAGGATCTCGAAGTAGAGCACGCCGAAGACGTGTTCCTTGCTGGCGAAGTGGTGGTAGAAGCTACCGACGCTCACGCCGCTCTCGTCACGGAGGCTGGCCAGGGTGGTGGCCGAGACCCCGTCCTGGCTGAAGCGGCGGAGGGCGCCCTCGATGATCCGGGTCCGTCCGTCACGTCCGTTCCTGACACTCTTCACGTCGTCAATGGTGGTCCACCAGAACCTTGTTCCGCAAATACCGCCGCCTGTTGGATCATAGCGGTCACCTCCACCGACCCTGAAGCGACCTTCATCTCGGCCTCCGGCCAGATCCTCCGGATCATCCTCAGCACCCGCCGGTTCTCGCCCAGCACGTCCATGCCGACCGTGGTCGCGCCCCGCACCGCGGCCCTGAGCAGCAGCGTGTCGATCAACCTCGGCCCCAGCCCGAAGCCCTGCCACTGGTCGGCGACCACCACGGCGATCTCCACATCGGCCACGCCGCCCCGGTAGCTCATGGCGTGGCCGACGATCTCTCCCTCGTGCACGGCGACGAGCGCGTCCCTGCGCTCGTTCACCTCGATCAGCGCGCGCACCACGCTGGCCGCCGGGCGGGTGACGCCGGCGAAGAACCGCAGAGTCTGCGTGTTCAGCGAGAGGCCCGCCAGGAAGCGGCGGATCCGCTCCTCGTCGCCGCTCCTGGCCGGCCGGATGAGGATACCGAGCGGCAACTGAGTTCCGAGCATAGACTCAGCTTGCTCCTCTCCTCTGAGTCTGTCAACTGAACTCAGGTATGATATGAGGCATGAACGTTCCTTTCCGGGTGAACAACTGCTCGATCGAGCGCACCCTGGACATCGTCGGGGAGAAGTGGACCTTCCTGGTGCTGCGCGAGGCGTTCGCCGGCGTCCGCCGGTTCGCCGACATGCAGGCGGTCACCGGCGCGCCGAGGCAGGTGCTCAGCGCGCGGCTGACCCGGCTGGTCGACGAGGGCCTGCTGCGCAAGGAGCCCTACCGGGAGCCGGGCCAGCGGCAACGCGACGAATACCGGCTGACCGACAAGGGACGCGACCTCTATCCCCTGCTCGTCGCGCTCATGCACTGGGGCGACAGATACCTCGCCGGCGAGGACGGCCCGCCCGTGCTGCTGACCCACCGCGACTGCGGCGCCCCCGTCGAGCAGTATTTCCGCTGCACCGAAGGGCACGAGGTGGCCGGCCCCCGCGAGGTCTCCCCGCTCCCCGGGCTCCGGCGCGGAACTCAAGACCGCCTGACCGGATGAAGGAGCATCGCCCCAGGTGCCTACCCTTGAAGCGTGTACCGGTTCCTGTTGACGCCTCGCTGGGTCGCGCTTCACATCGTCGTGCTGCTCGTGATCCCCGCCTTCGTGTTCCTGGGCCGGTGGCAGTTCGGCCGCTTCGAGGAGCGCTCGGCCAACAGTGACGTGGTCACCGGCAACATGACGAGCGCGCCCGTGCCGCTCGGCGAGCTGGCCGGGCCCGGGCAGCCGGTCAAGGAGTCCGACCGGTTCAAGAACGTCGCGGTGTCCGGCACGTACGACATCGAGCACGGCCTGGTGGTGCGCAGGCGGCCCCAGGACGGGCGGCCCGGCTTCTACGTGCTTACCCCGCTGGTGACCGGAGGCGGGCAGGCCGTGCTGGTGAACCGGGGATGGGTGAAGGCCGGCGCGACCGCCGACACGCCCCCCGAGGTGCCCGCGCCGCCGACCGGTCAGGTAAGTGTCACCGGACGGCTACGTCCGGGCGAGACCGAGGAGAGCAGCGGGCTCAGGGAACGCCCCGGGCTGCCGCCGGGCCAGGTGCTGCTCATCGACCCTGCCAAGATCGGCCAGACGCTGCCGTACCAGCTCGTGGGCGGTTACGTGGAGCTGACCGAGCAGCGGCCGGAGAGCCCCAGCGCGCCCGAGCCGGTGCCGGCGCCCGACGTGGGGGCGGGTGGCGGGCTCAATCTCGCGTACGGCGTGCAATGGTGGCTGTTCATCGGGATCGCCATCGGCGGCTGGGTGCTGCTGATCCGGCGGGAGCTGGCCGACAGGAAGGCGCAGGAGGCCGAGCCTGAGCCCGGATCCGGCGACAGCGCTCCCCAGCAGGCGGAAATTTCCACCAATTAAGGTGTTGAGCATGATCCGCCACATCGAGTTCGCCAATGTCCACAATTTTCGTGACGTCGGTGGATATGCCACCAAGGACGGTCGCACCGTCAGATGGCAGCGGCTCTACCGCGCCGACTCCCTCGGCTGGCTGACCGGGCAGGACCTCGACACCTTCCGCGCGCTGCGCGTGAAGACCGTCATCGACCTGCGGCATCCGATGGAGGTCGAGAAGGCGGGACGGGTACCCGAGGAGCACGGTCTGGCCTACCGCAACCTGCCCATCGAGGGACGCCGCTGGAACCTCGCCACCTACGACGGCACGCAGGGGGTGGCGCGCTTCCTCGCCGACCGCTACCTGGAGGTGACGGAGGACGGCGTCGCGAACCTGCGCACCGCTGTGACCACCATCGCCCAGGCGGACAGCGCCCCCGTCGTGGTCCACTGCGCGGCAGGCAAGGACCGCACCGGCCTGCTCACGGCCATGATCCTCTCCCTCGTGGGCGTACCGGACGACGACATCGTGGCCGACTACGCGCTGACTGGCCTGGCCACCGAGCGCTTCATCGCGGACTGGCGCCGCCGGCACCCCGAGGCGAGCATGTGGGCCGGTTTCGGACTGGCTCCGGCCGAGACGATGCGGCTCTTCCTCGACGACCTGACCAGCAGGCACGGCTCGATCGAGGGATACGTCACCGGCGTGCTCGGCCTCGACGACGCGGCCATCGGCGAACTTCGCGACCATCTCCTGACTGGATCGATCTCATCCGGGTAGTGGCGCGGCGGGGTCCGAGACCGGGGCAGCACCCTCGTGAAAGCGGACCCCCATCCGGCCCGGGGTCGCCCATCGTCCCCCTCCCGGCGATCCCGGGTCCGAACCCTCTCGGATACCCAACGGAGACGTCGCAGCTTGTTCGACGTTATCCCGCCGTCGTACGGTTACCTGCGTGACTACGCCGCTGCTTCCCGACCCGGACCCGAGGCGGCGCGACTATGTGATCATCTCGGCAGACGATCATCTGATCGAGCCACCTGACCTCTTCGAGGACAGGCTGCCGGAGAAATACGCCGAGGTCGCGCCCAAGGTCGTCGAGACCGAGGCCGGTCACCAGGTCTGGCGCTACGGCGGTGCCACCTACCCGTGCGCCGGGCTGGACGTGGGTGCCGGACTGCCGCGCGAGCAGTGGACGCTGGACCCGGTCAGGTTCGACAGCATGCGTCCCGGCTGCCACGACATCGAGGCCCGCATCGAGGACATGGACCTGGCCGGCATCTGGGCCGCCCTGTGCTTCCCCGGCATGCTGGCCGGCCAGGCGGGCATGCCGTTCGCCAGGACCCGTGACCAGGAGCTCGGCCTCGCGCTGGTCAAGGCCTACAACGACTGGCACATCGACGTCTGGGCGGGCACCTACCCCGAGCGGATCATCGGCCTGCAGCTCCCCTGGCTGCCCGATCCCGACGTGGCCGCCAAGGAGATCCGCGCCAACGCGGCGCGCGGCTTCAAGGCCGTGGTGTTCCCCGAGTTCCCGACGAGGCTGCGGCTGCCGTCGATCCACACCGGCCACTGGGACCCGTTCTTCGCCGCCTGCGAGGAGACCGGCACGGTCGTCTGCCTGCACACCGGCGCGTCGAGCTGGTCGCCCGTGCCGTCGCCGGACACCCCCATCGAGGCGATCACCACGCTGATGCCGACCAGCGCCATGTTCGCCTGCGCCGACTGGCTCTGGTCCGGCCTGCCGCTGCGCTTCCCCAACCTGCGCATCCTCATCGTGGAGGGCGGCGTGGGCTGGCTGCCGATGCTCGCGGAGCGGGCCGACTACGCGCTCGACCACCCGGTGGCGGGCGAGGCGGACTGGGACGGCGGGATCAAGCCCAGCGAGGTGCTGCGCCGCAACTTCTTCTTCGGCACCCTCGACGACCACGCCCTGTCCGGCGTGCGGCTCGCGGTCGGCCTCGACCACGTGCTGCAGGAGAGCGGCTATCCGCACTCCGACTCGACCTGGCCCGACACCCAGAAGGCGGTCTCGCGCAACCTCGGCGCGCTGCCGCCCGCCGACATCGCCAGGGTGGCGTACGGCAACGCGGCCCGCCTTTTCGGGCACCCGCTGCCGTCGCGGGCCTGGCTCAGGATGGAAGAGATCTAGCCT
>NZ_JBAHWD010000077.1:0-9348 GCF_037044575.1 Nonomuraea sp. LPB2021202275-12-8
AAGATCACCTGCGGGGCCTTCGCCGTCGTGAGGGTCAGCGCGACTGCATGATCTCGCGCATCAGCCTGGCCGTCTCGGAGGGGGTCTTGCCGACGCGGACGCCGACCTTCTCCAGGGCCTCCTTCTTGGCCTGGGCGGTGCCCGCGGAGCCCGACACGATGGCGCCCGCGTGGCCCATGGTCTTGCCCTCGGGGGCGGTGAAGCCCGCGACGTAGGCGACCACCGGCTTGGTGACGTGCTGCTCGATGTAGGCGGCGGCCCGCTCTTCGGCGTCGCCGCCGATCTCGCCGATCATCACGATCGCGTCGGTGCCCGGGTCCTCCTGGAAGGCCTGCAGGGCGTCGATGTGCGTGGTGCCGATGACCGGGTCGCCGCCGATGCCCACGGCCGTGGAGAAGCCGAAGTCACGCAGCTCGTACATGAGCTGGTAGGTCAGCGTGCCGGACTTGGACACCAGGCCGATGCGGCCGGCCGTGGTGATGTCGGCGGGGATGATGCCGGCGTTGGAGGCGCCGGGGGAGGCGATGCCGGGGCAGTTGGGACCGATGATGCGGGTCTTGTTGCCCTTGGCCACCGCGTACGCCCAGAACTCGGTCGAGTCGTGGACCGGCACGCCCTCGGTGATCACCACGCAGAGCGGGATCTCCGCGTCGATGGCCTCCTTGACGGCGTCCTTGGTGAACGCCGGCGGCACGAACACCACCGACACGTCGGCGCGCGTCTTCTCGATGGCCTCCTTGACCGTGCCGAACACGGGCAGGCCCTCGTGCGTGGTGCCGGCCTTGCGCGCGTTGACGCCGCCGACCACGCGGGCGCCGGAGGCGAGCATGCGACGGGTGTGCTTGGTGCCTTCGCCGCCGGTCATGCCCTGGACGATGATCTTGCTGTTTTCCGTCAGCCAGATAGCCATGAGTTACGCACCTACCGCAGCGAGCTCGGCGACCCGCTTGGCCGCGTCGTCCATCGTGTCCACCAGCTCGACCCGCGGGAGTGCGGCGTCGGCCAGAATCTGCCGCCCGAGCAGGGCGTTGTTGCCGTCGAGGCGGACCACCAGCGGGTGGGTCACCGCCTCGCCACGGCTTTCGAGCAGCTTGAACGCCGAGACGATGCCGTTGGCCACGGCGTCGCAGGCGGTGATGCCGCCGAAGACGTTCACGAAGATCGACTTGACCGACGGGTCGGAGAGGATGATCTCCAGGCCCGCTGCCATGACCTCGGCCGAGGCGCCGCCGCCGATGTCGAGGAAGTTGGCCGGCGAGGGCTTGCCGGGAAAGGACTCTCCGGCGTAGGCCACCACGTCGAGGGTGGACATGACCAGGCCCGCCCCGTTGCCGATGATGCCGACGTCGCCGTCGAGCTTGACGTAGTTGAGGTCCTTCTCCTTGGCCTTGGCCTCGAGCGGGTCCTCGGCCGACTTGTCCGCGAAGGCCTCGTGGTCGGGCTGGCGGAAGGTGGCGTTGTCGTCGAGGGTGACCTTGCCGTCGAGCGCCTTCACCTGACCGTCAGCCGACAGGATCATGGGATTGACCTCGACCAGCGTGGCGTCCTCGTCCACGAAGGCGCACCACAGCTTCTCGATGAGCTCGGCCGCGCCGTCGAGCGACTTCTCCGGCAGCCCGCCGGCCGCCGCGATCTCGCGCGCCGTGGCCCGGTCGACGCCGGTCAGCGCCGAGACCGGCACCTTGGCGACCTTCTCCGGGGCGCTGTGCGCGACCTCTTCGATGTCCATGCCACCGGCTGCCGAGCAGATCGCGAGGAACGTGCGGTTCGCGCGGTCGAGCAGGAAGGAGAAGTAGTACTCCTCCTCGATCGCGCTGGCCTCCTCCACGAGCACCTTGTGCACCGTGTGGCCCTTGATGTCCATGCCGAGAATGGCGGTCGCCTTCTCGACGGCGTCGGCGGCGTCGTCTGCCACCTTGACGCCACCGGCCTTGCCACGCCCGCCGGTCTTTACCTGGGCCTTGACGACAACGCGACCGGTCAGCTCCTGCGCCGCCGCTAGCACCTCCTCCACGGTGTGGGCGACGATGCCGCGTGGCACCGGAATGCCGTAGTCCGCGAAGAGCTCCTTCGCCTGATGTTCGAACAGGTCCACGAGGGTCCGTCCTTGCTTATCCGACTGATGTTTCGACGGCCCGGGCCACCCCGTGCGTGCCGGGCGATTCCGCCAGTGAAGCCTAGCCCCAAGCTTGACCCGCGCAGGTCATCGGGTAGCAGATATCCCGCGATGTGACGGTGATCTCACTTCAGCAGGACGCCCCCTGCACGGAAAGTGCACCGATTCTCCCTCTAATGAGGCATCGGGCGAGATATGGCCGTGATCTTCGATTGGCAAGATTCGTGGCCACTTCGTATTCATCTCAAAAGGATCCGCATGAAGCGAATCATTGCCGGGCTGGCACTCGGCGCCGCGGCGACGCTGGTCACGGTGGCACCAGCGCAGGCCGCGCCCGTCAACCCGGTCAAAGCGGTGAACAAACAGTTTTCACCCGGACACGGAGTGCGAATCTCCGAGACCAACCGCACGTTCAAAGACGGCAAGGCGGGCATCATCACCAGGATCACGGGCTCACTGGAGTTCGGTGAATCCGGCGTGGTCGCCTCCGACCTGTCCAAGCGCTTCAAGCCCGCCAAGGGCATGGACAAGTCCGAGGCGAAGCTTTTCGCCACCCTCGGCCCGACGCGCATCCTGTCCCTGGGCGGCTACAGCTACGCCCAAGGAGGCGTCTACGGCACGAACCTGCCCGAGGACAGGAAATGGGTCCGCTTCCCGGCCGAGTCCGGCTCCGGCGTCAGCCAGATGATCGACATCTTCGACGCCAAGCTCCTGAAGACCCTGGTGGCGAAGGCGAAGCACGTCAAGGGCGACTATCGGGGCGCGATCTCCCTCAAGGAGCTCGCCGGCCTCACGAGCGGCGAGAAGGTCGACGGCCACCTGGCCAAGATCCAGGTGAAATACCTGCTGGACACCGATTCCAGGGGCCTGGTGAGCCGGGTGGTCAGCGAATGGACCATGGACTTCGGTGTTCTCGGGACCAGCAAGAGCGTCACCGAGTCGCGTTTCACCGGCTGGGGTGCCAAGATCAAGATCAAGGCGCCGCCTGAGTCGCAGTGGGTCGATTTCGAGGACCTCGACGCTGACGCGCTTCAGGATATGCCGGAAAACTCGATCGACTTGCTCGGTCAGAACCGCTAGATCTGTTTCCCCGTCGCCGGTTTGCGGGGGTTCGCCCCTTAGCTCGATGACACCCCAGGAGCCCGCTTCCGGGGAAATGCTGCCATTTTTCACCGGCCCCGTTCAGGGCCTCCGCTTCGCCTTGTCACATCCCCCTCATGGAATGAGAAATCCATATGAACCGAATGCTCGCCGGCCTGGCTCTGGCCTCGGCCGCCGCGCTGATGACGGCCACCCCCGCGACGGCCGCCGCCACGCAGGCGCCGGCCAACCCGCTGACGGCCGTGAAGAAGCAGTTCGTCGCCGGCAAGGGAGTGAAGTTCACCGAGCGCACCGTCATGGACGACGGCCGGACCCGCGCCGTCTTCGTCCGGCGCACCGGCACCTTCCAGTTCGGCAGGTCCGGCGTCGCCGCGTCCGACATCACCGGCAAGCTCAACATCAAGGCCAGTGACCTGGAGGACCTGGGCGCCGAAGGCGACGACCAGTCGTTGTTCAAGGCGCTCCTCGTCCCCGAGCGCACGATCAGGATCGGCACCACCTCCTACCTGTCCGGCAGCCTCTGGTCCGGGCTCCTGCCCGAGGGCAAGACGTGGTACAAGGCTCCCAACGGCCCGGTCGGCGGCTTCACCGGCCTGTACGGCCAGCCGCTGAACATCGTCGAGCCGGCCACGCTCAAGACCCTGCTCAAGAGCGCCAAGCCGGTCGCCGGCGGGTACGCGGGCAAGATCACCATTGGTGAGCTGCGGAAGGCCTCGCCCTGGTTCCGCTCCTCGTCGATGCTGGGCGGCGCCAAGGCCAAGGCGCAGAAGAGCCAGATCAGCTGGAAGCTCAGCGTGAACGCCAAGGGACTGCCCACCCGGCTGCTGACGACCGTGCCCCTGGGCGCCGTGATGTCGAACGCCGGCAAGAGCGAGACCATGAGCGTCGACACCCGCTACAGCGGCTGGGGCGGCAAGGTCTCCATCAAGGCCCCGTCCGCTGACGAGGTCACGACCAAGTTCGACGAGGGCGGCGAAGAGGACAGCCTCGAGAACCTGGACCTGCTCAACGGTCTCGGCAACCAGTAAGCCCTCCGGCGGTGACCGTGGGTCACCGCCGGCGGCACGTCCCCGTCCTCCAGGAGGATGGGGACGTGCCCGTGTGTCACTTCAGGCGGGAGTCGCGCACGCGGGCCCACTCGAGCGAGTGCCTGATCCCGTCCTCGACCGAGTAACGTGCCCGCCAGCCGAGCAGCCGTCCGGCGCGGTCGCTGCGGGTGTAGGCCCCAGCCACGTCGCCGGGCCGCGGCCCGGTCTCCACCAGGGAGATCGGCCGGTCCACGACCCGGTTGAACGCGTCGGCCAGCTCACGGACCGTGGTCCCCGATCCCGTGCCGAGGTTGATCACCGCCGTCTCGGGGAGCAGCGAGTCGAACCGCTCCAGCGCCGCCACATGCGCCGCCGCCAGGTCCCAGACGTGCACGTAGTCGCGGATGCCCGATCCGTCACGCGTCGGGTAGCCGGTGCCGGTGATCTGGAACGGCACGCCTTCTTCGTACGCCTCGATCATCTTGCCGAGCGCGTGGCTGGGCCGCCGTAGCTGCAACCCGGTGCGCATCCGGGGATCCGCGCCGATCGGGTTGAAGTAGCGCAGCGACAGCACCTCGATCGGCTGGGTCGCGGCGATGTCGGCGAACATGGCCTCGCACACCGCCTTGGTCCGCGCGTACGGGCTCTGCGGGGCGAGTGGAGACTCCTCGTCCACGGTGTGGTCGTCGCCCGCCTGATAGATGGACGCGGACGAGCTGAAGATCATCCGCTGGCATCCGTTGCGCAGCAGGTGGCCGGTGAACTCCAGGCTCTTGGCCACGTTCGCCCGGTAGTAGCCGACGGGGTCGGCCACCGAGTCGGGCACCACGATCAACGCCGCACAGTGCACGACGGCCGCGATGTCAGGATTTTCGGTGAATATCCGGTCGATCAGTGACCCGTCGCTGATGTCCCCCTCGTAGAACACCCGGCCCTCGGCGAACTCGCGCCGCCCGGTGACCAGGCTGTCGAGGATCACCGGCGTGATCCCCGCATCCAGGCACGCCGACGCCAACGTGCTGCCGATATAACCCGCCCCACCCGTGATCAATACGCGCACCCGAGCACCCTATCCACCAAGAGCCGAAGATTCCGTACGACCCAGAAACCGGCTTCTTCCCCCCGTCGCACCGGCCCACCCAGCCTCGACACAGCCCCGAGCCGGGCCCCCCGGCGCCCCCCTCCAGAGCCGACCACCCGGCCGCCCCACCCACCGAGCCCCCACACCCGCCCTCGCCCACCGCACCGCCCGGCCCTTCGGCACCCACCCCCACGCCACCAAGCCCTTCGGCACACACGCCCGGGCCAGACCATCCGCCACCAGGCCAACAGGCCACCAGGCATCCGCCGCCTGCCGGCGAAGCACCTCGACCACACCGACCCACCACGACCACGACCACGACCACGACCACGACCACGACCACGACGGGACACTTCATGGCCGGAATGTCACAAATTGGACCGTTACAACATTGTGACGCCCTATTCGCCCACGAAACACCCGTCATGTTTGTCACACCTAAGCAAGACGCGTTGTCGCGAGCACTCAGTCCAGGAGTACGACCCTTGAAACTCTTCCCCCGGATGCTGGCCGTGGCCGCCCTGGTCACCGTGGCGGCCTGTGCGGCGGAAGGCGCACCCGTAACGCACAACCCCGCGGCCCAGGGCACGTCCACCCAACGCGCGGCCGTACAGACGCGAGGCCCGGACGCGCCGGAAGGCCGGGCCGCCGGCGTGGCCGTCACGGCCACGTCGAGGAAGCCCAAGCTGGGCATCGCCGACATCACTCCCATGGGCGAGAAGTCGGAAAAGGTGGGAGTCGGGTTCCCGATCATCGTGACCTTCGACCGCGACGTACGCGACAGGGCGGCGGCGGAGGAGGTGCTGCAGGTCCAGGCGGACAAGCCCGTCGATGGCGCCTGGCGGTGGGTGTCGGACCGCAAGGTCGTCTACCGGACCAAGTTCTACTGGAAGCCGAACCAGAAGGTCCTGTTCAAGGCCCTGCTCAGCCAGATCCCCGGCAACGAGGCCGCCAAGGACGTCAGCCGCCGCTTCGCGGTGGGCCCGGCCAACATCTCGCTCGTGGACACCCGCAAGCACGTGATGAAGGTCTACAGGAACGGCAAGCTGGCCAAGAAGATCCCGATCAGCGCGGGCCGCGGCGGCCTCGTCAGGAACGGCACCGACGTCTATCTGACCACCAGCGGCGTCCACCTGACGATGGGCAAGAAGGCCGTGGAGACCATGACCTCGTCGTGGATGGGCGTCACCGATCCCAAGGATCCGCGCTACTACAAGGAGCAGATCCCCTGGGCGGTCCGCATCTCCGACAGCGGCGAGTACGTCCACCAGAGCTACGGCGACTACCAGTATCTCGGCCGCTCCAACCAGAGCCACGGCTGCGTCCGCGCCACCCCGGCCGGCGCCAAGTGGTTCTACGGCATCGCCCAGCGCGGTGACGTGGTCAAGATCGTCGGAACCAAGCGCCAGCTCGACTGGCGCAACGGCTGGAGCTACTGGCAGCTCAACTGGACCCAGTGGAAGAAGGGCAGCGCCCTGCGCACCGCCCAGAGCTGACGCCACGCGGCGCGCCCTCCCGGCGCGCCGCACCCCACCCTTCTCGGCGTGCCGCACCCCGCCTTCCCGGCGCGCCGGACCCCGCATATGGGGGCACCCGCTCCTCCCCGGAAGGGGGCTGTCCACCGCGCCGATCCACCGGACGACAATCCGGTACGGCCACAGCGGGCGGGAGCCGTACCAGGGGGATCGCCGTCAGGTCAGAGCTTCTCCACCGGCGCGTAGGCCAGCAGGAGCGTCTTCTCGCCTCCGGACCCGAAGTCGATCTTGACCTTGGTCTTCTCCGCCACGCCGTCCACCGACACCACCGTGCCCAGGCCGAACGCGTCGTGCGAGACGCGGTCGCCGGGGTTGAGGGTGGGGACGGTGCGACCGCCGCTCTTCTTGGCCGCCACCGCGGGCGCCGGCTCGCGGCGGGTGGCCGCGTTCCAGGCGGACTTGTTCGGGTCGGTGCGCCAGTCGATGAGCGGCCCCGGCACCTCGCTGACGAATCGAGAGGCGGGGTTGAACGACGGCGAGCCCCAGGAGCTGCGCACCGCGGCACGGGTGAGATAGAGGCGCTTCTGGGCCCTGGTGATGCCGACATAGGCCAGGCGGCGCTCCTCCTCCAGCTCCTTCGGCTCGCCGAGGGAGCGGATGTGCGGGAAGACGCCGTCCTCCATGGCCGTGAGGAAGACGACGGGGAACTCCAGGCCCTTGGCGGTGTGCAGGGTCATGAGCGTCACCACGCCCTGGCCGCCGTCGGCGTCGGGAATCTGGTCGGCGTCGGCCACCAGCGACACCTGCTCCAGGAACTCCACCAGCGTGCCCTCGGGATTGGCCTCCTCGAACTCCGAGGCCACCGAGATGAGCTCGTTGAGGTTTTCCAGGCGGGACTCGTCCTGCGGGTCCTCCGACGCCTCCAGCTCCGCCCGGTAGCCGGTGGCGATCAGCACCTCCTCGGCCAGCGCCGACGGCGGCATGCCCTCGCCCTTGGCGATCAGCTCCTCGACCAGCGCGACGAACTCCTTGATCGCGTTGAGGGAGCGGGTGGCCATGCCCGGCGCCTCGTCGGCCCTGCGCAGGCCTTCCCAGAACGGGATGCGCTCACGGGTGGCGAACGCCTCGACCATGGCCTCGGCCCGGTCGCCGATGCCGCGCTTGGGCACGTTGAGGATGCGGCGCAGTGACACCACGTCGAGCGGGTTGGCCAGCAGCCGCAGGTAGGCCAGCAGGTCCTTGACCTCCTTGCGCTCGTAGAAGCGCACGCCCCCGACCACCTTGTAGGGCAGGCCGGTGCGGATGAAGATCTCCTCGAACACCCGGGACGCTGCGTTGGTGCGGTAGAAGACCGCGACGTCGCCCGCCTTGACGTCCTCCTCGTCGCTGAGCCGGTCGACCTCCTGCGCGACGAACATGGCCTCGTCGTGCTCGTTGTCGGCCACGTAACCGACGATCTTGGGGCCGTCGCCCTGGTCGGACCAGAGGTTCTTGGGCTTGCGCGACTCGTTGCGCGAGATGACCGCGTTGGCGGCGGCCAGGATGTTCTGGGTCGAGCGGTAGTTCTGCTCCAGCAGGATGGTGCGCGCGTCGGGATAGTCGCGCTCGAACTCCAGGATGTTGCGGATCGTCGCGCCGCGGAAGGCGTAGATCGACTGGTCGGCGTCGCCGACCACGCAGAGCTGCGACTGGTCGGCGCCGGAGCGGACCAGCTCGCCGTCGGACGTGCGCAGCTCCGGACGGCCCACGAGCTCCCTGATCAGGATGTACTGGGCGTGGTTGGTGTCCTGGTATTCGTCGACCAGGACGTGCCTGAACCGCAGCCGGTAGTGCTCGGCCACCTCGGGGAAGAGCTGGAACAACGTCACCGTGTTCATGATGATGTCGTCGAAGTCCATCGCGCCGGCCTCGGTGAGCTTGAGCTGATAGCTCTTGTAGGCCTGGGCGAGCGTCTTCTCCAGGTGGGAGCCCGCCCGGTCCATGGCGGTCTCGTAGTCGATCAGCTCGTTCTTGAAGTTGCTCACCTGGGCGGAGAACGACCTGGGCGGATAGCGCTTCGGGTCGAGGTCCATCTCGCGGCAGACCATCGCCATCAGCCGCTGGGAGTCGGCCTGGTCGTAGATGGAGAAGCTGGAGGGGAAGCCGAGCCGCTTGGCCTCGCGCCGCAGGATGCGCATGCAGGCGCTGTGGAACGTCATCACCCACATCGCCTTGGAGCGCGGGCCGACGAGCCGGTCGATGCGGTCCTTCATCTCGCGGGCGGCCTTGTTGGTGAACGTGATCGCCAGGATCTCCCCGGGATGCACCTCGCGCTCGGCCAGCAGGTAGGCGATGCGGTGGGTGAGCACCCGCGTCTTTCCCGAGCCCGCCCCAGCCACGATCAGCAACGGGCTGCCATGGTGGATCACGGCCTCGCGCTGCTGCGGGTTGAGGCCATCGAGCAAGGGGTGGTCAACAGAGACTCGGGTCGGCACGCACCTAGGTTATGACCCTCCACCGACAAACGGCGCCCGGAATGCCGACAGCTGAAAGCTCGTTGTGCCAACG
>NZ_JBAHWD010000078.1:0-8702 GCF_037044575.1 Nonomuraea sp. LPB2021202275-12-8
ATCTAGACGACGCGATCGCAGCGGTGGAGCTGTCCCTGAGCGAAGAGGAAACGGTCCGGCTGGAGGCCCCGTACCGACCACACCAGATCGTCGGGCACTCGTGAGTGGGTGGTGCTCACCCCGCTGATCACCACGACATGACCCCGTACAGCAGCGCGCCGCTCACGGGTGTGCCGCTGCATATTGACTAACCACACTGTTGGCGATGCGTCCGCGTACTGCGATGGGTATGCCTTGAGTGCTTGCCCATCGGCGGATGGCGGAAGAGCGTTGGCGGGACAGCGCGCGTAGCCTTGCGGCTGTCGCGGCTAGCGAGTTCTTGCTGAGCTGCCTCGAAATCTTCGAGGCCAACGATCGATGGGTGGGCGGGTGCATCCGACCAGACCCAGAGGTCCTTGGGGTTCCAGCGAAGTTTGGTGTGGTGACCGAGAGCAACGTCGTCGACGTCGATGAGGACCTCGTCTTTGTGTTGCTTGTTCCATACCTGATAACCGGTGTAGCGGGGATTGGCCAGGATGGCGCGTACGGCACCCCTGGACCAGTCGGAGCCGGAGCGGTGCCGGTTGCGCTCAGGGTCGTGGGCGGATGGGCACGAAATGCCGGAGCAGGTCAGATGCTCAGCGATGGCGGCAAGTCTGACGCCGGCCAACGACATGGCGAAGATGGCTTGCACCACCTCAGCTGCGGTCGGGTCCAACCCGAGCTGCGAGGTCCAAGAGATCTGGTGAATCGGTTCGCAGTCTCGGTGTTATGCGAGTGAGAGCCACTGGACGCGGACGATGTAGACCTCGCGCTGTTGTTCCAGCACGATGTAGGTGACCAATCCGCCTTCGCCGAAGGGCATGATCCGGAGATTCCCTTCCGGCTTGGTTGGGTTGGATGGCCTGCCGGCCCAAGGGGCGATCTCCAACAGGGCAAGACTTCGGCAAGGTAACGGGTTGCATCGACCGGTAGAGCCGCGATCTGCTCTTGTGCGATGGGATCCGGCTCGGTGATCGAGTACACCTATGCCTGCACTCCACGCTCGGCGAGCAGTTCTCGCCAGGTCTTGTCGCCGCGGGGTATTGCTTGCCCGTGGTCGGCGAGGTCTTGTACGTGCGCGGCGTGCGTATACATGCGTTCGCGTCCTGCGCGGTCGTGCATGGAGTCGTGGGCGATCAGCCACCAGGTATGGAGGAACTCGTTCAGCTTGGCGAGATCGAGCGTGGCCCGCACTTCGTCCAAGGCCATCCGCAGACCCGCGTCGAAGGCCTCCCGATCCTGCGGCAGGGTCAACGCCTCGCGGATTGAACGCAAGCTCTTGTCCAGAACGGGTGTGCTCACGCTCGTCGGTTCGTGCGGCTGCGCGGTCATGAGGCAATCTCCCCTTTCGCAGGTCCGATTCAGAGATTACGCCACTGCGCCGACGTGAGGTGCGGGTTCGACGGGGGCCGGCCAAGTGATCAAGGCAGTGAGCTGGGCTGAGTCTGCGCCGGTTTCTCTGTCGTGTCCTTCTAGGAGTGGCCCTTCCGTTTCGCGAAGTCGTCCACCCCGAGCACGGTGACCTGCCCGAGCTCCGGGTCGGGCCGCGCTCGCGATGCTCAGACAAAGCACGTCACAGACGGATGCTCGTCAGTGAAGCACCGCAGCCGCTCCGGTCCTGCTCCCAGACGACGAACTCGGCGTGGCGGGCCAGGGTCCTGGCGTCGGTGTGGGATGGCTGATGGCGAGCCCGGCAAGAGCGATACGCAGGGTGGTTTCCGTTTCCTGCACGTTTGCCAGAAACGGAGACCATCATCGCAGCGCATTTCGCGAACCCGCGGCCTGGCAGGGATTCCAGGGTGTTGACAGCATCGCGATCACCTTATTACGGTCGGGTCCGTTATCTGATCAACAGGAGGTAACTCCGCACGGTCTGCCATTACAGGCGCGACCGTAATATCGAGATGCTTCGGGAGCCCCATGTCCTGGTCCCGCCGACTCCTCGCCCTCACCGCGGCCCTGCTCCTGCCAGGCTTGCCGGCCACCGTCCATGCCGAGTCCGTGACGTCGCGGTGCGGCCCTCCCCGGGAACCGATCACCTCGTTCGGTCCCGCCAGTGTCACCAACGCGCTGGGCAACGCCGAGTTCGTCGGCGACACCTTCTACACGGTCACCCGCGGCCTCTCGCCGAACGTCGTCGGCGCGTACGACGTCGCCGCCGACGAGGTGACCGCCCACCACGACATCCCCACCGGCATCGGCGCCTGGGCGATGACCAAGGTGGGCACCGACATCTACGTCGGCACCCACATCCCCTCCGACCTGTACAAACTGGACACGCTCAGCGGGCAGGTCACCAAGGTCGCCTCCTTCGAGGACCACTTCATCTGGAACATCACCGCTTCCCCCGACGGCAAGGTCTACCTCGGCATGTCGGAGACGGGCCGGGTGGTCGAGTACGACCCCGCCACCAGCGGCACCCGGGACCTCGGCGCCGCTGTCCCGGGCGAGCAGTACGTCCGCAGCATCGCCGCCGACGCCACCACGGTCTACGCGGGCGTCGGCAGCCACGCCCACCTCGTGGCCATCGACCGGGCCACCGGCGCCAAGCGGGAGATCAGCCCGCCCGAGCTGGCCTCCCGGGACTTCGTGGCCAGCATGACCATGAACGACACCCACCTGGCCATGGGCATCTCGTCGCAGGGCGAGCTGCTGGTCCTCAACAAGGCCGATCCGGGCGACTACCGGATCGCCGCGGCGCCCGGCGAGAAGTACGTCACCGCGGTTGCCTTCCTCGGCGAGTACGTCTACTTCACCGGCCGCCCCACCGGCACGCTGTACCGCTACCACCTGGAGACGGGCGCGGTCGAGGCGCTCGGGGTGCCGTACCCCGAGGCGGGGACGCAGGTCCTGCACGCGCACGACGGCAAGATCTGGGGCACCCAGGACGGCGCCGTCTTCGTCTACGACCCGGCCACCGGCGAGCTCGAGCACCGCAACCTCGTCGCCCGCGGCATGCGCGCCGGACCCGAGCAGCCGATGACCGTCTTCTCCGACGGCTCCTACGTCTACGTCCTCGGCAAGGGCGGCATGCAGGTCCACCGCGAAGGCGTCTCGCACCGCATCGGCATGCCCGGCGAGCCCAAGTCCATGGTGCAGGTGGACGGCCGCCTGTACTTGGGCGTCTACACCCAGGCCCTGCTGTACGGCCACGACCCGGGCACCGGTGAGGCGACCCGGCTGGCCGGGATCGGCAACCGGCAGGACCGGCCGCGGGACATGGCCTACGACGCGGACACCGGCCTGATCGTGATAGGCACCCAGCCGGAGCCCGGCCAGGCGAACGGGGCCCTGTCGCTCTACGACCCGGGCACCGGCGAGCTGGACGTGCGGCGCCCCGTCGTGCCGGACCAGAGCGTCTACTCCGTGGCCGCCGCGGACGGCACCGCCTACGTCGGCACCTACATCCAGGAGGGCTTCGGGCTGCCGCCCAAGACGTCCACCGCCCGGCTCGCCGCCTACGACCTGCGCGAACGCGAGCTGCTCTGGCAGATCGAGCCGGTGCCGGGCGCGACCTACATCGCCGACGTCGTACGCCATCGCGGGCGCCTCTACGGGGTGACGGACACAGGCGTGCTCTTCGAGGTGGACCCGGTGCGCAGGCAGGTGACCAGGACCGCGAAGGTCGGCGGCTTCGGTGGCGACCTGGCGATCCAGGGCGGGCGGCTGTACGGGATCTCCGGCGAGGTGGTCAGCAGAGGCGACCGGGTCTACCGGATGGATCTGCGTACCTTCACCGCCCGCACCCTCGCCGACGGGCTGGCCGGCGACTGGTTCGACGGCGCCAAGCTCGCCGCCGAGCCCGGCGGCTGCGGCCTCTACACCCTGCGCGGACGCGACCTCGTCCGGATCGACACCCGCCTCGCCCCGCCGACCGACACGACAAGGAACTGAGCATGCGCCTGACCACGATCTTGTTATCGGCCCTGTTACTCCTCACCGCCGCCCCTGCGGCGTTCGCGCAGGACGAGCCGCAACCGCCCGCCGGCACGGTCACCGACTTCGGTGTCCAGTCGACGGCGCTCACGGTGCACGAGGGCTTCTTCGGCACCGACGCGACCGGGCGCCGCGTCGTCTACAGCGTCCAGATGGGCACGCCCGGCGTGGTGGCCGTGGTCGATCCCGTGACCCGCGAGCGCCTGCACACGGCGGAGATGCCCGACTCGTCCGGCGGCTGGGCCATCACGCAGGCGTCCGACGGCGCCGTCTACGCGGGCAGCTACCCCAACGCGCACCTCTACCGCTACGACCCCGCCGGCAAGGAGATGACCGACCTGGGCGCCCCGGTGGCGGGCGCGACCGTGCTGTACGGATTCCAGCCGGGCGAGGACGGCAAGATCTACGGTGGCGCGTACCCGGGCGCGCACGCCTTCTCGTACTCGCCCGCCGAGGGCTTCCGCGACCTGGGCGCCATGTCCGAGGGCGAGCAGTACGTCATCGACGTCGCCGTCGATCCTGGGCGCGAGGTGCTCTGGGCGGCCATCGGCACCGGCGGTCACCTCATCAGGATGGACCTGCGGACCGGCGAGAAGCGCGACATCTGGCCGGAGGAACTGCGCGGCGACCCCAACCACCCGTACGACATCAACCTCGTCGGCGGCAGACTCTTCGTCAAGCGCAGCAAGCTGCAGGCACTGGTGCTGGACCCCGACACCGGCGCCGTGCTCGCCGACGACTTCACCATGAGCTCCCGCGGCACCACCCGGCTCGCCGACGGCGACTACGTCTACTTCACCTCGGGTACCGCCCTGTGGCGCTACGACCTCACCACCGACACCCCCGAGCCGGTGCCCGGCCCCGTCGTCGCGGGTGGCCCCGGCGTGGGATGGGGCTCGGTGGACGGGAAGCTCTACGGCCTGATCGGCAACTACTACGGCGACGCGCTCTCCTACGATCCCGCCACCGGCGCCTCCCAGCGGTTCAAGCTGCCCTTCCCGGCCCAGCCGATCGACATCAACAACGTCAGCGCCGGCCAGGACGGCAAGATCTACACCAACCTCTACATCAACGGGAACGTCACCACGCTGGATCCCGCCGCCGGGACGGTGACCGATCTGGGCCGCGTCGCCCAGACCGACGGGTGGTTCTGGCACGAGGGCAAGATGTACCTCGGCACGTATCCCAACGGCGCAATCATGATCTACGACCCGGCCCAGCCGTTCCGGTCCGGCACCAACCCGCGCGAGCTGTTCCGCCTCATCGGCGAGGGCCAGAACCGACCGCACGCCTTCGCCACCGCCAGTGGCAGGCTGTACATCGGCACCACCCCCGACTACGGCCTGTGGGGCGGCGCCCTCACGGTCTACGACTACGCCACGGGCGAGCACACCGTGACCCGCGCCCCCGTCGCCGACCAGGGCGTGATCTCCCTCCTCGTACGGGGCGGCACCCTGTGGGGCGGCACCACCGTCAACGGCGGAGGCGGCACCGCCCCCAAGGCCGACGACGCCAAGCTCTTCACGTACGACCTGGCCACCGGCACGAAGACGGCCGAGTACACCCCCGTGCCCGGAGCCGACTCGATCACCTCGATCGTCGAGGGTCCCGACGGCATGATCTGGGGCCTGGCCGACGCCGTACTGTTCGTCCTCGACCCCGGCACCGCCCAGGTGAAGCAGCGCGTCCAGCTCCCGGACACCGAGTACAGCGGCGTCCAGGACGAACTGCACGTCAACCCGGACGAGCACGTCTACGCCTCCATAGACGGCCGCCTGTTCCGCGTCGACCCCCTCTCCAAGGAGGTCACGCTCCTGCGCGAGACCGGCACCTACCGCTCGACGCAGGACAGTGCGGGCAACCTCTGGTTCCGCAGTGGCGTCAAGCAGCCGAACAGGTCCGTCCAGGGAGGTGCCCGGCTCCTCCGCTACGTCCCGCCCGCCGATGCCTGCGCCGGCTCCGACCTGTCGCCGAACGTGACGATCAAGAATATCGGTAGTGGCGTCACCAACCGCTACCGGCCGGACGGCTGCACGCTGGAGGACCTGATCAAGGACGAGGAGCGCTCAGGCCCGACTCTCATCGGGCACGTGGCCAAGGTCGTCGGCGCGCTCGTCGCCGCGAAGGCCCTCACCGCCGCCGAAGCCACGAAGATCCTGCACGCCACCATCGAGGCCGCTGGGAGCTGATCGCGTAGAAGGCGTCGCGGCCAGCGAGCGGGCGGGCCGTGCCCGCACCGCTGCCGCGGCGGCCTTCGCCTGTCTTTCCGGGGCTTCTCACACGAGCTTCGGGATCTTTGCGCAGCTCAGGCAAGCGCTTCCTTCGTCGCGGATCTTGAGCAATATGCCTGTACCGCTTCAAAACTCGTACACGTGGTTTGAGCTGGTGTTTCGTCGGATCTGTTATGCGGCCCAGTGGTACTCGTTGATGGCTCCGCTGAGCACCTTCCGGCGCTGAATCCGGCCTTCCAGCGGCACCACGACGTCCTCGTCTTGATCGGGTGGGCGTTGTTGGCGGGACTGGTGCGGGCGGTGCGCGTTGTAGTGCTCGGCGTACTCGTTCAGGGCCGATCGAAGGTGGCGTTCGTCGTAGATCAGCATCTGGTCGGTGTATTCGGCTCGGACGGTGCGGATCCAGCGTTCGGCGTAGCAGTTGGCTCGGGGTGTCCACGGCGGAGTCTTCATCGCCGTGACACCAGCCCCGGAAAAGATCTCATCGAAGACGGCGGTGAACTTGGTATCCCGGTCACGGATGAGGAACCGGAACGGGGTGGCCCTGTGCCCGAGATCCATGAGCAGGTTGCGGGCCTGTTGGGCCGTCCAGGCGCCGGTGGGATGGGCGGTTACGCCCAGGATGTGAACGCGTCGTGTTTCTACCTCCATGACGAACAATACGTACAGGCCTTTCAAGAAGATCGTGTCGATGTGGAAGAAGTCGCAGGCGAGCAGTCCTTTCGCTTGCAGCCGTAGAAACGTCCGCCAAGAGGTGTCGAGGCTTCGTGGCGCCGGCCGGTGTCGGCGTGAACGCAGGATCCGTCGCACGGTCGCTTCGCTAACCTGCAAGCCGAGGCGAACCAGTTCACCATGTACCCGCCGATACCCCCACCTGGGGTTCTCGTGGGCCAGACGGAGGACCAGATCCTGGATCTCCTTGCTTGTTCCGGGACGGCCAGTGCGGTGGGGGTAGGTCCACGCGCGTTTGATCAAACGCCGATGCCAGGCCAATAGGGTGCTTGGGGTGACCAGTCGGTGAGCTCGCAGCGCCGTCGGCAGGAAACGGGCCAACGCCGCCAGGACCGCTCGATCGGCCCAGTCCGGCTTCGGCCGGACGATCTGCCGTCTCAACACGGCAACCTCATGCCGGAGCACCATGATCTCGGCATCTTTGGACGCCTGACCACGCCCCAGCAACACCAGCCAGCCAAACACTCGAATCAAGGTCACATACAGCAGACGCACCGGCACAGACCGCGATCTTGCCCGCGCGGCCTCTGGAGGTCAAAGCCGCAGATCAGGCGCCACCCCATGAGTTATGAAGCGGTACAGGTGGATGTGCTGCTCAAGGTCTACGCCAGATGCATCGACGGCCAACGCGAGGCGGCCAACCAAAGGATCTTGGACGCGCTGTCGTCATAGGATGCGGAACACAGGGCCTCGGGACAAGTCCCGGGGTCCTTTCGCTTGGTACGACCTGCGGAACGTGCCGAGATCCATTCCGCGTATATTCCGCGACGGGTGGCATACGGCTGCTCCAGCCTGCATGTGGCTGCCTGGCCGCTGAGCGTGCGAATCCGTGAAATCCCTGCTCAAGCCAGGGATGCGGTGGTGGTGTGAGTAGGGCGGGTGGGACTTGAACCCACGACCCACGGATTATGAGAATCCTCGGTACGTGTCGATCAGTGTCATCGGGTGCCATTTTGTGCGGTTGCAGCCATGATTGTCCATGCCATAATGTCGGCCAGTGGTGTGGTGTGCCGTGTTGTACCCCGTACACGCGAGCAACCATCGAGCAACCGTGGGGCCTTGACCATCGGCAATATGTGTCATTTGTTCCCCGTTTGGCGTGGTCGCTGGCCGACCTGGGCGCCGGTGATCAGTGCGGGCGAGCAGCCACGGAGCAGTCTCTCTACCGGGGCTTTGGAGGTTCTCCTGAGGCTGTTCAGCGCTACGGTACATAGGACTACGCATAACTGCGGAGAACGGCTCACTGGACGGCCGCTCTGAACTCGGAGTGGATGATCTACTTCTCCACTCCGAGACATCCTCTTAGGATCCGGAATTACTTGTGACGATTGTTTCGTCGCCGTCGCGCCAGTGGTCGGTGTGTCGAGTCGGCTGGCCGACGCGCGCGATTAGATACGACGGCGGTGGCCAAGCCGATGATCGGAGCCGCAAGACCGAGGGCGGTCTCAATGATTGCCAACCAGTGCTGCATCTGATCTCCATTGTGCTGACGGTCAACGGCTCCGGCAGGGGCCGTTGCGGACGAGATCAGAGCATCAGCACCGCAGGATCTCCGGCTACAGTTGCGGACGAAGTCGGAATTATCAGGGTCGGACGTCCAGGTCAACCGGCCATCGCGCTGCGGTGATGATATTGCAGCCGGAGATCCGGATGCGTCCGGAAGGCTTTCCGCCTGCGGCGCGGGCCGCCTCCGCAGGATCCTCGAAGGTAAGAACTGAGTGCCCACTGATCCGCGCATCACTTCTGGTGATCTATCTGCACCTGCGGTAGTCTCCGAGGCAC
>NZ_JBAHWD010000079.1:0-8350 GCF_037044575.1 Nonomuraea sp. LPB2021202275-12-8
CTTCTTGAGGACAAACGGCATCTATGCAGGTCAGAGGCGATTGAGCGTCCAGCAGTGCTGTAGGCATGTGCCGCAACTCGTCAGTAACTCCATTAAGCCTGGTCAGATGCCGTTTCCGGGCTTCCGTGTGACTACTCACCGCGGAGCTCGGGCTTCGGGGTGATGTGCCCTGGGTTTCACGGGGTCGCCTCCAAGAAAGCTGGAGCGGTTCATCAGGGGCAAGGCCGGTTTTGTGTAGTCTCTGCCTGGTCAGGGACGAGGGAGCGAGGAGGGGCGTCTATGCCATTAGAAGCAGGCAACAATGGTCAGGAGAACCCTCCGGCGCAAAAGACGACGTTGGGTTCGTTGTTGCGCGTCTGGCGTGAGCGGGCGCTGCTGACCCAGAACCAACTGGCGGGACTGGCGGGGCTCAATGAGCGAACCGTACGCCGGCTGGAGGCGGGCGAGCTGCGCCGGCCGCGTGGTTCATCGCTGCGCTTGCTGGCCGAGGCGCTGGGCCTGGACGCCGAGGAATCGTCACTTTTGATCAGTACGGCAAACCCTAGTCTGCAAGGTTCGCGTCCCACGCCGGTGGTGATGCCGCGGCAACTGCCTCCTGATATGGCGGCGTTCGTGGGCCGTACGCGGGAACTGTCCTTCGTGGACGAGGCCCACGCTGCGGGCATGGTGGTGATCGCAGCTATCGATGGGATGGGGGGCGTGGGGAAGACCGCGCTGGCGGTGCACTGGGCGCACCGGATGGCCGACCGCTTTCCTGACGGACAGCTGTACATCAATCTCCAGGGCTACGCACCAGGGCCGCCGCTCTCTTCGATGCAGGTGCTGGCCATGCTGCTGCGCGGCCTGGGCGTCACGGCCGACCAGGTCCCGACGGATCTGGAGGAGGCCTCCGGGCTGTACCGATCGCTGCTGGCCGGCAAGCGGGTGCTCGTGATGCTGGACAATGCCTACAGCGCCGAGCAGGTCCGCCCACTGCTGCCCGGCGGTCGGGGATGCATGGTGATGGTCACCAGCCGTGACCGGCTGACCGGGCTGGCGGCCACCCACGGTGCCCACCGGCTGACCCTTGGGGTACTTGACCCTGACGAGGCAGCGGTGCTGCTGACGCATACCTTCGGGCAGGAGCGGGTGGCGGCCGAGCCTGAGGCCGTGACCGCGCTGGCGCAGGTGTGCGGCTACCTGCCACTGGCCTTGCGAATCGCCGCGGCCAACCTCACCGGCCGCCCGGAGAAGTCGATCGCCGAGTACCTGGCCGAGCTGCAGAACGAGGACCGGCTGGACGGCCTGACGGTCGCCCACGATCCCCAAGCAGCCATCCGGGTGGCCTTCGACCACTCCTATAACCGTCTGGCCCCCGAGCGCCAAAGGCTGTACCGGCTGCTGGGTCTGATCCCCGGGCCGGACGTCTGCGTCACAGGTGCTGCAGCGCTGGCAGACATCGAGGTGGGGGATGCGAGACGGGCGCTGAGCGAATTGGTGGACGCGCACCTGGTGCAGCCACAGGGCCGGGACCGGTACAGCATGCACGACCTGCTGCGGGTGTACGCGCGCCAGCGCGCACAACTGGACGACGGCCACGTGGAATGCGAAGCCGCCCTGGAACGGCTGCTGGACTGGTACGTGGGCGGGGTCGACACAGCCGCAGGGCTGCTGTACCCGCAGGCGATGCGGCTGCCCCTCTCACCGGCGGCCGGCACCACCTTCCCAACAGCGTTCACCGATTTGTCAGAGGCGGCAGCGTGGCTCGAAGCCGAGCTGGCCAACCTGGTCGCCGCCACCCAATACGCCGCCGACCACGGCCCCCATCCGGCCGCCTGGCGGCTGGCCGACGCGCTGCGTGAATACTTCTGGCAGCGGCGTCCCATGGTGGAATGGCAGCTGGTCGCTCAGGCCGGGCTCGAGGCCGCCACTGTCGCCAACGACGCACGCGCCCAGGTTCTCGGCCGCCTCAGCCTCGGCCAAGCCGAGCGGGCCGCCGGCCGCCCTCAGTCGGCCCGCCGACATCTCACCGAAGCGCTCACCCTGGCCCGGCAGGTCGGCTGGGCCGAGGGCCAGGCCGCCGCCCTGGGCTGCCAGGGAATCGTCGCCCTGTTGTCGGGCGATCTCCGGCAGGCCGCCGAGGAGCTGGCCCGGGCGGTGTTGTTGTACCGCGACAGCGGTTGGCTGGGCGGGCAGGCCGACAGTCTGCTCGACCTCGGCCTGGCCGAGCGGGAGCTGGGCCAGTTGCGTGAGGCCGCCGCCCACCTCTACCAGGCGCTCAGGCTGTATCAGCAGCTCGGCTCACACATCGGGGAGACGATCGTGCTGGGCGCCCTGGGCGAGATCGACCACGATCTGGGGCAGTTGGAGACCGCCCGCCAGCACCTCACCAGCGCAGTGCGGCTCTATGAGGAGTTGGGCGCGCGGTTCGGCCAAACCTATTTCCTGCGCTCCCTCGCCGCGGTGACGTGCGACGCCGGCCACCCTCAGGAGGCGCTGGTCACGGCCCAGGAGGCACTGCGGCTGGCCAGCGAGATCGGCGATCCCTACACGGAGGCCAGAGTCCGTATCGTCCTGGCCAGGATTCACCTGCATCTCGGCCAGGCCCATGACGCTGGTGATCACTACCGGCGGGCCCTCGAGCTGGCTCAGCAGATCTTCAGCCGCACGACCGAAGCCGGCGCGCGGCTGGGGCTGGCCGACGTTCATCTCGCCCTCGACCAGCCCTGCCAGGCCCTCGATGGCGCCCGGCACGCGCTGGGTATCGCAGCCGCGGCCGGCATGCGCATCCTCCAAGGCCACGCCCACACCACGCTGGCCGCCGCCCACCACCGGCTCGGCCGCCACGACCAGGCGCTCACGCACGCCGGACAGGCGCTGGAGCTGCACCAGCAGACCGGCTGCGGCCTCGGGGCCGCCCGCGCCCTGCAGGTGCTGGGCTGTGCGCTTCGCGACACCGGCGATCTCCTGACGGCCGTACGCCGCTGGCAGGAAGCTCTGGCGCTGTTCACCGACATGGGCAGCCCCGAGGCCGACGAGATCCGCACACTGCTGGACGCCCGAGTTCGTGTTTGAGAAGGGAGATCGTTCATGTCCGGCGTGTTGGGGTGACGCCCTGCGTGCGGGCCGCGCGGCTGGCTGGATGCCCCTGATCGTTGATCCGCGGACCTGAGGGAAGACCCACAACACCGGGAGAGCCCCAGCTGACTCCAGGCCGGTTGATCCGGCCATCCCTGGCCGAGATCTGCTGTGTCTTCGCCCGTCTCGTGCCCGCCACCAACGCGATCGAGCACGTCCTGGCCTGGTCCAATTCCGGCAAAGCCCACCAAACCCCGCGCTCTGATCAGTCACTGCCGCCGAACGAAGCGACCCGCTACCACGCAATCTACGGATGTCGTACGGGGCTTCTGATCGGCATCGAGGTCATGAAGTCGATCAGAAGTCGACTGTTGGCATCATGCCCCTCGACTGGCAAGAACTCTCCAGGACGGAGCGGGCATGAGAAGTGTTCGGCGAGCGGCCGGCCTGGTCGTCGCGGTTTGCACTGCGTTAGCCGTGGGGGGCGCGCCAGGTGTCGCGATGGCGGCCTCCGGAACGGCCGCAGGGCCGCGGCCAGATTTCCGGGCGCCCTGGCCCTGCGGGCAAGTCCGGGATTACTTCCACCATTCGAGCGAGGTGGCGAACGCCATTGACTTCAACGTGGCCGGGTCGGCGGATCTGGGCACTCCGGCGCTCGCCTCCGCCGCCGGAACCGTCGTGTCGGCGGGCTCGAACGGCGGTTACGGCAACGAGGTCGTCCTCGACCATGGGGGCGGCTGGCGGAGCCGGGTTGCGCATCTCAGCGCGTTCTCGGTGAGGGCTGGGCAAGCCGTCGCCAGGGGGCAGGAACTGGGGAAGGTCGGCTCCACGGGGAATTCCTCTGGGCCGCACCTGCACTACGAGCAGATCGCTGACGGCGTCCGGGCGGCCATCATGGTCGACGGTGTGGCCATGCGCTACGACGGCCGGACGTACAAGCACACCAGCAACAATTGTGGAACGCGGTCGAATCTGGCGCTCTACCGGTCGTCGGAGGCCATGTTCTTCATTCGCAAACTGGATGGCACGAACCCGCCGATGGGGGTGTCGTTCGGTCAGCAGGACGACCTGCCGGCCGTCGGCCACTACGAGAACAGCAACTTCGACAACCTGGCCGTCTACCGGCAGTCGGACAGCGCCTTCCACATCCGCAAGGCGAACGGCGATCCGCTGCGGATCGGATTCGGCGACGGAACGAAGGGTGACCTGCCGGCTCCAGGTCATTACGAGAACAGCAAGTACGACAACCTGGCTGTTTTCCGGCCGTCGACCGGGACGTTCCTTATCCGGAAGGGGGACGGGTCGACCATGCCCGTGCCGTTCCCGGACGCCAAGGAGGGCGACGTTCCGGCGATCGGCCACTACGAGAACAGCAACTTCGACAACCTGGCCGTCTACCGGCGGTCGGAAGGCGCGTTCTACATCCGCTGGGCCAGCGGAAAGGTCGACAAGATCCCGTTCGGCAATCCCGGCGACTACCCGGCACCGGGCTACTACGAAGGCGGCCCGTACACGAATCTGGCCGTGTACCGCCCCTCCACGAGCACCTTCCACATCCGCAAGGCGGATCTGTCGGACCTCCCCGTCATATTCGGCGATGGTTCCAAGGGCGACCGGCCGGCCATCGGAAAATTCCAGTGAGGGACGAATGAAAAGAACCGCTGCCATTGTGATGACCGTCCTCGGCGTCTTATCTGTCCCCGGAACCGTGGCAGCGGCCACTCCACCGGCCGCGCTCGCTGCGTTACCATGCGACGGCAGGGGCGTGCCGGCGGCCGATGGCTGGAACGCGAACCAGCTGGCGCCCGCCCTGAACGGGAGAATGCGGGGCGGACTCTCGGCCTACCGCATCTCCTGTGCGAGAGTCGTTACTGAAATCGTCCGCTCCCGCGGCCTGTCGTTCAGAGCTGCGGAAATCGCCCTGACGACGATCATCGTCGAAGCGACGATGGACAACCTGAACACCGGACACGGCAGCAGCATCGGCCTCTTCCAGCAGACCATAAGCTCATATCCGAACATCAATAGAAACGACCCGGTCGCGGCCACCAACGCGTTTCTCAACGAAATGCTCCGGATATATCCGAACGGCAGCTGGGCGACGCGCCCGATCGGCGAGGTGTGCCAGGCCGTACAACGCTCGGGCTATCCGGAGAGGTATCAGCCGGAGGCCCACGACGGTAGTCTGATCGCCGGCGCCGTGTGGGATCGATCGCCTTCGAGCATCGCCGTCTATCGATCAGCACAGGCCAAGTTCTTCATTCGCAAACTCAATGGCGCCAGCCCCCCGATGGAGGTGTCGTTCGGTCTGCGGAACGACCTGCCGGCCGTCGGCCACTACGAGAACAGCAACTTCGACAATCTGGCCGTCTACCGGCAGTCGGACAGCGCCTTCCACATCCGCAAGGCGAACGGCGATCCGCTGCGGATCGGATTCGGCGACGGAACGAAGGGTGACCTGCCGGCCCCAGGTCGTTTTGAGAGCAACAGGTACGACAATCTGGCTGTTTTCCGGCCGTCGAACGGGACGTTCTATATCCGGAAGGAGGACGGATCGACCATGACCGTGCCGTTCCCGAATGCCCGGGAGGGCGACGTTCCGGCGATCGGTCATTACGAGAACAGCAACTTCGACAACCTGGCCGTCTACCGGCGGTCGGAAGGCGCGTTCTACATCCGCTGGGCCAGTGGGAAGGTCGACAAGATCCCGTTCGGCAATCCCGGCGACCTTCCGGCACCGGGTCACTTCCAAGCCGGCCGGTACACGAATCTGGCCGTCTACCGCCCCTCCACGAGCACCTTCCACATCCGCATGGCCGATCTGTCGGCCCAGCCCGTCGTCCTGGGCGACGGCTCTCTGGGCGACCGGCCGGCCATTGGCAAATTCGAATAGCAACGTATGGTGGGTCGCCGGGAGGAATTCACCTCCCGGCTCCCAGCGCTCCAGGCGTAACGGTCACCCGGCTCAAGCTTGTTCTTCGTCCTACGGATCGTTGTCGCGCTGCGATGAAGCCGAGCTGAGGCTGTGCTGCTCTACGCCGGCCCGACGTTGACCAATCGAACGAGGGGATGCTTTATGCGACGCCTTCTTGTCATAGTCACGTTACTCGCTGTCGTCAACGTCGCAAATGCGATGGTCGGGCATGCTGCCGGCGCCGACGCCTCGGCGGGTCGCGCACCCGGCGGCTGGTACGCGGACTTACCGACTGCTCTGCAAATCTGCGAGGGCGGCCAATGGAATGCCGGACCGTCCACCGCGCCGGCAGGTGCAATCGAGGTTCCGGCGGGCAACAACAACGGCTTCAACTTCGGCCAGGTCGGCAAGACCTACTGGTTCGCGCCAGGAATACACACGTTGGGTGCCGGCGAATTCAGTCAGATAACTCCTGGTATGGGCAGTACCTACATAGGAGCTCCAGGCGCCGTACTGGACGGCATGAACGCCAATCGTTACGCGTTCTCCGGCTCTGCCACGAACGTACGCATCGCCTACCTCGAGATCCGCAACTTCGGCCGTGGACTGGACAACAACAACGAGGGCGTCATCAATCACGACGCAGCCGACGGCTGGCTGATGGAGTACCTCTATGCACACCATAACGACGGCGCTGCGGTCTTCCTCGGAAGCTCCAACACGATCCGCCATAGCTGCCTGAAGGACAACGGGCAGTACGGGATCAGCATGTACAAGCCGCAGGTCGAGGGCGACTCGGCGATCAAAGACATCATCGTGCACAACAACGAGATAGCCGGCAACAACCAGGACGACTGGGAGACCCGGATCGACGGTTGCGGTTGCACCGGCGGAGTGAAGTTCTGGGACGTCGAGGGAGCCGCCGTCACGGAGAACTATGTGCACGACAATCTGAGTGTCGGCCTCTGGGCCGACACCAACAACATCGACTTTCTCTTCGACAGTAACTGGATCGAGGACAACCAGAGCATCGGCATCTGGTACGAGATCAGCTACAACGCGACAATCACGCGCAACGTCTTCAAGCGAAACGCCTGGGTCAGCGGCAACGACAACCTAGGATCGCCGGCACCGGCTATCTACATCTCGGAATCCGGCGGCGACTCCCGGCTTGCGTCCGGCGTAAGCGGCAGCACGAACCTCAACATCAACAACAATTATTTCGACGATAACTTCTCGGGCATCTCGATCTTCGAGAACACGAATCGCTTCTGCAACTCCAACGGAAACACCAGCAAGACCTACTGCACCCCGTTCGTCGCCCCCACGGTGATCCCACCGCCTTACGACTACGACTACCTCGATCCGATCAACGCCACGCATCCCTGCTACACATCCATCGCGAACGCGCCTTACCGCACCGATTGCCGCTGGAGCTCGCGCAACGTCAAGGTCTTCGACAACGAGTTTCGCTTCGATGAATCAAACGTGCCGTGCGCCGGAGATTACTGCGGTGTGCAGGCTCTGTACGCCCAGGGCGACAACAACCTGCCATGGATGCCCTATACGGTCGCCGAGATCCAGCAGAGTGTCATGTACAACAGCGGCAACAGCTTCCACGACAACACCTATGTCGGCGACTGGAAATTCGCCAAGGGCTGGGGCGAGTCGATCCCATGGAATGCGTGGCGTTCGGCGCCCTACAACCAGGATGTCGGCAGCACCCTCAACGGCGGGTCAGACCCGCCTCCCGTCCCCAATGCGCTCGACGAGGACACAGCGACTCTCGAGGGTTCGGTCGGTCAATGGGCCCCCTGGTACAAGAGCACTGTGCAGCGAGCCGCGAACGCTGCCCATACCGGCACCTATGGCCTGCAGATCGATGTCACCGAGGGCGGAGGATGGGGTGTGCAGTTGGACAATTGGCCCGGGTTCACGGCCACCCCGGGCGCCAAGCGGGTGAGCGTATGGGCCAAGCAGGGCACCACCGGAATTTCCGGCGCGACCCTCAAAGTGCTGTGGCTCGACGCCGACGGGCAGCTTCTCCGAACTGATGTGGTCCCGTTCAGTGGCCTGACTACGAACTGGCAGGAGTTCACCGCGCAAGTCACCGCGCCGGCGACGACCGCCACCGTCACGCTGAACCTGCAAAGCGCCAACGGTAGCGCCGGCGATCGGCTCAACCTCGACGACATCGTGGTGGCCGACCAGTAGTCGCGGCCTCACTGCTGGGCACCAGCAAGCACCGCCCACTGCTCACACCGCACGGCAGGTTCCAGGTGGCTGGTGTCCTTCTGATCTATCTCGCGATACCCCGTCCCGCTATGTCAGGTGATCAGCGTTGGTCACCGGGCGTGGGGATGGGGTTGAGCGATGGCT